>CAYJVS010000162.1:0-1520 GCA_964373635.1 uncultured Gammaproteobacteria bacterium | reverse complement strand
ACGAGCAGCAACCCTTCCTGAAAGCCCACCCGCGACAGCCAGACGGCGTAGTTGGCGACCGCGGCCACCGCTGCCGTCAACAGCGCCCCGCGATCGCCAAACATTTCCCGCGCCAACAAGTAGACCAACAACACGACGAGTACTCCGGCGAGGGCGAACGGGAGCCGCAGCGCCAATTCGGTCGGCCCCAGCAGCCGGAAAAACTGGTGCTCAACGAAAAACGTCAGCGGCGGGTGGTCATGGAACGATAATTTCTGCCACCACTGCTCGACATCAAAGAGGTCAACCGGCGACTTCATGCTGCCAAACCACGTATCGAGCCACCCAATGCCGCGAAACGCCATCAACGCCTCGTCGTCCACCACGTCGTGTTGGTCAAGCAACGGAAAGCGGAGCAACGCCGCCAGCGCCAGGATGCCGAAAAGCGCCCAATGGCGTGGTTTGCGTTGGTGCATATTCCTTCAGCTACCCAGAGCATAGCACGGCGGACAACGCCAAAAAACCCGCCCCAAAGAGGACGGGCTTTTTGATTGGCAACTCCAGGCGGCAAGATCCGCGTGGTGTCCGCAGTTTTACTGGCGAGGCAGATCCGCGTCCAAATGATCCGCGTTTATTTAAGGTATTTCTCCACCGCGCTCTTGACGGTCTCAAACGGCACCGCACCGGATATAACGGCGGTTTGTCCATCCCGCGTTAGGAGCACCGTGCCCGGCGTGCCGTTGACACCGGCAGTTTGTCCCTCCTGGAGATCCTGGTTCACCTTCGCGGTGTACCTGCCTGAATCCAGACACTGCTGAAACTTTGTTTCGTTCAACCCAATTTCTTTAGCCAAGGGTGTGAGCTTATCCAGGGCAAAACCGGTTCCCCCCGAGGTGGTGCGCTCAAACATGGTATCCAAATATTTCCAGAACGCGGTGTTGCCGCCCAGCTCCGCGGCGCATTCGCTCGCCTCGGCTTCTTTTTGGGCATTGGCGTGAAAGTTCAAGGGAAAATGCCTATACACCCACGCGACGTCTTTGCCGTAGGTCTGCACCGTCTGCTTCATGGTCGGATGGAAGCGCTTGCAGAACGGACATTCAATATCGGAGTACTCAATCAGGAAGACCTTGGCTTTGGAAAAATCGCCCTTGATGTGGTCGGCCTTGGTGACCGGCTTGACATTTCCCGCCGGCGGCAGCTGGCCTGGCTGCGGCCCGGTATCGGCACCGGCGACGCGGCCGGCGGGCGTAGCGGCAGGTTGAGGAGCAATGACGGTATCGTCACCACCCCGCGCCAGACCGCCCAATCCCCCACCCTTGAGCACCATCGGCAGGGTGACCAGAAACCCCACCGCCATAACCACGAGGATCCCCCCGGCAAACCCCGACCAGAACGCCGTTTTCGGCGGCAAATTGTTGATGACACTCATACGCAACAGGAATGAGTTAAGTTTCTTTAAAATTTTATTGCGTCGGTTACGTTCGTTCGACCGCGAGACGTAACGGTCAGCCATGAACATACCCTATACCAAACGCCCGGGA
>CAYJVS010000161.1:0-1584 GCA_964373635.1 uncultured Gammaproteobacteria bacterium | reverse complement strand
TCAGCTGTCCGCTCGAGATCACGTTCACCGCGCTGGCGACCGGAGCGGTCAACTGGCAAAACCGGTGGGGCAAGATTTTGTACGGCGTGCAACCGGCCTCGGCGGCCGCGCGGGTCAAGGCCTTTGTCGCGGTGGGCGATGACCCGGCAACTCTTGGCACCCCGGCTGGCGGGGGGTGGATTGCCGTGGAGGAATTCAACCAACGGATTGGCGCCGCGCCGCCCATTTCTCTGGATCGTGCGGTGGCCGGAGAAGCAGGAGAAATTACCGGCCCGTACCTTAAGATCAAGTTTACCGTACCCTACAGCCCAACGTCGCTGCCCCAGATCACCAACCTCCGGATTACCTGCCGCGACGACGCGGGCCGCGACATCTGCCGGGCGCCGTGAGCCCAGGCGGCAATTTCAAATTTTGAATTCTCCAATTTCAAATGAATTTTGAATGACCAAATTTTGAAACGCTGATGACCTACGGGCAGCATAGTTTGTGCGCATAACAAAACTTCCATTCCGTCATTGCGAGTCCGGCGAAGCAATCTCGGCAATTTTCGCTCTGGCATGGGATTGCCACGCGCCCCGCGGGGCGCTCGCAATGACGAAAAGGGAGTTTTGACATGCATATCCACAACATGAAGACGAAAGCAATGTTGATCCTGGCCGCCATCGCCGCGTTGATCGGCCTGGCGGTTGCCGTGTGGCGGCTGGCACCATCTCGACCTGCGTCGGCCCCTTCCGACGCGGCGCCGCCGGCGACACCCGCGCCGGCCGATGCGTGCGGCGCGATTGCCGCTCCAACGGAGCGCCAATCGTGCCAAACGCAAGGGTATGCCCAGTGGCTGGATGCGACGCGGGAGCAGGCGTTCGCCGGGAAATCCGCCGCGGCTTGCGGGCGGATTCCGGTAGCTGACGACCGCGACGTCTGCCTGTTGGAGCTGGTTTCGGTGGTGCCGGAGGCTGCCGTCTGCGAGCGGATTACGGCGGCGAATCGGCGGCAGGATTGCCAAAATCGTTTGATCATTCGCCACGGCAGCATGACCGCCTGCCGCCAAATCGCCGATGCCGTGGATCGGGAGTATTGTTTTGAACGAGCGGTGAACGATGCTCCCGGCGGCGGGGCAGCGTTGTGTCCGACCTTGACGGGGGATGACCAAAACCGCTGTTGGGAGGTATACTATACCTATCAGGCCGTTACCCGTGTGGATTATGAACAGTGCCGAAAGATTCCTGTCCCCGAAGGGGTAGCGCGCTGCCGGCGGAAACTGCCGAACGACGCCGACGGCGACGGTTTAAGCGACTTTGCCGAACGGAGCGTCTGGCAAACTGACCCGCAAAACGCCGACACCGACGGCGACGGCTACTCTGACGGGGTTGAGGTCAAGGGCGGCTATAATCCGCGGGGGCCCGGGAAAACGCGGTGAATCATGAATCAGGAAATTGATATTTTAATAGGACTTACGCGTTTGGTGTCATTCCGGCCCCGGAGCCGGAATCTAGGCCAATCAATAAGCGAGATCCTGGAAATACCAGGATCTGGCCGAGTCCAGGCGTCATCCTGGCCGAGTCCAGGCGTCATCCTGGCCGAGTC
>CAYJVS010000160.1:0-1666 GCA_964373635.1 uncultured Gammaproteobacteria bacterium | reverse complement strand
AACCCCTTGCGGATTGGTTCCCCGCGGCAGAGCCGCGGGGTAGAAGAGCAAATAAGGCATGCTGACGGTCAGTGGACTCACCAAACGATTTGGCGGGATTATCGCGGTGGATAACTGCAGCTTTGCCTTGACGCCACGGACCATTACCGCGCTGATCGGGCCCAACGGCGCCGGCAAAACCACCGTGTTCGCCTGCATCAGCGGCTTGGTCGCGCCGGACGCCGGCGTGATCGCGCTGGGTCAAGCCAACATCACCGCCTGGCCGGTGCCGCGCCGCGCCGCGGCCGGGGTGAGTCGAACGTTCCAAGCCGTCCGGTTGTTTAAAAATCTCACCGTCGCCGAAAATTTGCTGCTCGCGCTCCAGCCCGACGACTGGCGCTTCTGGCGCGGCCTCGTGTACGGTGATAACCACCGGGACGCAACCGCCAGCGACGCCCCAAGCGCCATTCGGGATGTTCTCACCCGCGTGGGCTTGTCAACGCTTGACCCGCGGACCGGCGCTGCCGACCTCTCGTACGGACAAAGCAAACTGGTGGAACTGGCGCGCGCCCTGCTTTTCCCCCACCGCGTGCTGCTCCTGGATGAACCGGTGGCCGGCGTGGCGCCGCCCCTGCGCCTCAAGCTGCAGCAGATTCTGCTTGAACTCAAAGCCGCCGGCGAAACGATGCTGGTGATCGAACATGACATGCAATTTGTGGCGGCCGTGGCCGATACGGTGCTGGTCATGACCGCCGGAAAAATTCTGCGCACCGGCACCCCGCGAGAAATCCAACGCGATCCCGAGGTGCTGGAGGCGTACTTGGGAAAACAACCGTGATGAACTTATTCGCTTGTAGCCTTATTAGCTTTTGAGGAAAATAGATTTGCCATCGGTAACCCTAAGAAGCTAAAAAGCTAAGAAGCTAGTATGCTGCTGGAGCTGCGAAATCTCTCTGCCGGCTACGGCCGGATCCCGGTCCTGCGCGGCGTCAGTCTGCATTGCAACGACGGCGAAGTCGTGGCGTTGATCGGACCCAACGGCGCCGGGAAAAGCACGGTGCTCAAAGCCATCTTCGGCTTCGCCGACATCACCGCCGGCGAGGTGGTGTTGGGCGGCGCGCGCATCACCCGCCAGCCAGCCCATTCGTTGCTTGCCCGCGGCCTGGCCTACGTGCCGCAAGGCCGCTTAGTCTTTGGCCGCTTGACCGTGGAAGAAAATCTGCGGCTCGGCGCGTACCTGGAGCCACGGGCGTCCGTCGTCCAGCAGCGGTTGGAAAAAATCTTTCAGGAATTTCCGGTGCTGGCTGAAAAAAAGCGGCAACCCGCCCGCACCCTTTCCGGCGGCCAGCAGCAACTGCTCGCCTTGGCGCGCG
The DNA here is from genome assembly GCA_964373635.1 of uncultured Gammaproteobacteria bacterium. Taxonomy (GTDB): domain Bacteria; phylum Patescibacteriota; class Patescibacteriia; order Buchananbacterales; family GWA2-38-13; genus VMFR01. Next base: position 314 of record CAYJVS010000160.1, on the reverse strand, counting down.
CCCGGATGCACCAGCCGCGCCTCTTGCTCTTGGATGAGCCCAGCCTTGGCCTTGCCCCCAAGGTGACGGCCGAAATCTACGCCGCGATCCGCCGGATGCGGGAACAGGGGCTCGCGCTGCTCATTGTTGAACAAAACGTCCACGCCGTCTTAGCGCTGGCTGACCGCGGGTACGTGCTGGTCAACGGCCAGGTGCGCTACGAGGGCTCACCCGAGACGCTGCTGAACCCCGAGCGGCTACGGGAGCTGTTCTTGGGTTAATGCAAAAGGGACCTCTGCGAAACTCGCTTTCGTGGCGAGAATTCCAAATTTCGA
>CAYJVS010000159.1:0-1682 GCA_964373635.1 uncultured Gammaproteobacteria bacterium | reverse complement strand
CGAACCTCGCGTCGTAAGGGACGGTGTATTACCCACACCAATGCCGGAAGAGCCTTTACTAACCACTAACAACTGGCTCCGCTCGTGACTTTTCCTTGGGTTCAATTGCCCGGCGCGGTGCAGCGCGGGGCACTCCGCCATAAACTTGTCGCCTTGGCGCGGCATCCCTTCGGTTTAGCCGCGGGGGCGCCGGTCGCGCCGAGTTTCGCCGGCGTTTCACTCCGGCAGCCGCGGCCGCGCGTGTTGCGGATTGCCCACCGCGGGGCGTCCGGCCACGCGCCGGAAAATACCTGGCCGGCGTTCCGCAAGGCCGTCGAGTTGGGGGTGGACATCGTGGAGCTCGACGTCCGGCGCACGCGCGACCATGAGCTGGTGGTCTGCCACGACGCGCGGTTGGACCGCCTCGCCGGCGTCTGGACCGCCGTGAAGCGGCTGAGCTACCGCGAGCTTCAGCAGGTGGGCGTGGCCGGCGAGTCCATTCCCCGCTTCGCCGAGGTCTTGCAATTTTTGGCTCCCCATTGCACCGTGAATGTTGAACTCAAAGAACGCGGCTTGACCGAAGCGGCGGTGGCGACGATGAAAGCCCTGGGGTGTCAATCGCGGGTGGTATTTTCCTCATTTCTGGGCAGTGAACTGGTGCGGTTAAAGGCGATTGACCCCGCCGTCCGGGTCGCGGCCCTGGTGGGATCAACGCCGGTGACCGTGGGCACGTGTTTACGTTTTGCGCGCTTGGTCCAGGCCGAAGCCTTGAGCGTGAATCACGCGGCGTTTCGCCGCGGTTTGCTGACGTCCGCGCACCGCCAGGGGTTGGCGGTGTACGTTTGGACCGTGAATGATCCCGAGGCCATCGCTCATCTCAAACGGCTCGGGGTGGACGGGATCATGTCGAATTATCCGGACTTGATATAGAAATGCAAAATGTAAAGTGCCAAATGAAAAATTATGGTACCCCCGCACCTTTGGTTTACCGGTTGCCCCAAAGGCGCGGGGGGAGCTTCCTAAATTTTGCATTTTGATTTTTGCCTTTTGCATTTTTTAGTATGTCCTTATTCCGCCGCCCAAAAATGAGAAACTCCACTGACGATTCATCCCCGCCGTCGTTTTTGGCGGAAGCGTTTGGGTTTGTCTGGGAACTGGTGAAAGTCGTGGCCGTCAGTTTGGCCATTATTCTGCCGATTCGCTATTACCTGATTCAGCCCTTCTACGTCAAGGGCGCGTCCATGGAGCCCAATTTCGCCGACCGCCAGTACCTGATCATTGACGAACTGACCTACCGGTTCCGGCCCCCGCGCCGCGGCGAAGTGGTGGTGTTTCGCTACCCGTTGAATCCGCGCGATTACTTCATCAAGCGCATCATCGGTTTGCCGGACGAACAGATCCGGATCGCCGACGGCCGCCTCTACCTCACGCCGGCCGGACAATCGAGTGAAATTCTTTTGGCAGAACCGTACTTGCGTCCGGGCGTCAAAGTTGAGGGAGTGAAAACCACGCGGTTGGGGCCGGATGAGTACTACCTGTTGGGCGACAACCGCTCCGAGAGTTTGGACTCGCGCTACTTTGGCCCCGTCAACGCGCGGTTTGTCACCGGCCGCGTGATTTTGCGCGGCTGGCCGTTTGACCAACTGGGGTTGTTCCTGGAACCGCCGGAGTACAACGTGCCGTAATGGTGAGCTGATTAACTT
>CAYJVS010000158.1:0-1743 GCA_964373635.1 uncultured Gammaproteobacteria bacterium | reverse complement strand
TGGGGGGCAACGACTGGACGTGGGCAATTATTCCAGCCGCGAAAATACCGGCGCTTAGCGTTAAACTCACGCCGGTCGTGGTGGCCAGAAAAATGCGGCTGAAGGTTTGGGCGGGGGTGGGGGGCGGCACGGTGAGTGAGGTAGTGTAGGAGTAATCAACACCGCGTCTATTATATCATAAAAAAATACCCCCCAAAAAAAGCAGGGAGGAACTTTACCGTCCGGTATAACGGCTACCGCCGCAACCGTCGGGTGGCGCGAGCCAAGCGCCGTCCGATGCGGGTGTTCTTTTTGGCGTGTTTGGTTCGGGCGCGCGCGGCGCTGTTTTGTCCCATGGGAATCAAGTGGTGAGTAATTGTCCGTGAACTCATTCAAGTCTAGCACCGGCTGGGTATTTTGTCACGCCCGGCTTATTTCCCATTGACAAAACTCCCTTTGCCCCCTGTCAAACAACTAAGATTTGTTGCCGAACCCTTGACAATCGCCACTTTTATCCTTGTTTTTCCGCCACGAGCAGACCGAACAGCCGAGTATGGAGTGGCATGCGGAGATTGCGAAAGCCAGCCTGCTTGAGTATCTCCGGATACTGGCCGGCAATCCCTGCCTCGATGTCTTCGAAGTGGCGATATATTCCCGCCAGCAATTTTTCAAACCGTCCCTTGGGCGGGGCAAAATCGTAGAGGAAAAATTTGCCGCCGGGTTTCAGCAGCCGGTAGACCTCGCGCAGCATGGCTACTTTCTGCTCGGCGTTGAGGTGGTGCAACATCAAGGTGCTGGTGATGATGTCATAGGGTCCTGGCAGGGGAATCTGGGTGGCGCTGGCTTCAATGAGGTCCGCGGTCACCCCGTGACGGTGAAGTTTGCGGCGCGCAATGTTCAGGATCTCCGGGTCAACGTCCAGGCCGGTGATTTCGGCGGCCGGCTGGCGGCGCTTCAGTTCGACGATGAGGTTACCAGGCCCGCAACCGACATCTAGAATTTTTTGTCCGGGCTGCGGATTGACCAGCGCGACGATACGCTCCGTGGTGCGGCCGAAAAACAGGCGGACGAACGCGTCGTAGCACGGCGTCAGGAGGTGAAATTTTGCCGCGGGGATAAATTTTGGATTCATTGAGCGTGAGGTTGGGAAAGATTTTGGCGAGCTTGCGCCAGCATTCAAGGATCATTGTTGGGTTTGCATCGTCGGCGACCAGCACGCCTTTACGCCTCACCTGAATTTTCGCTTTCCGGTGTTGGTGGACAATTGGCTCGCCGCGAAGGAGTTGCCGCGTAAAGTCAATTTTGGTGTAGAGCGCGATGTGCTCCAGGTTGTCGAGCGTGCAGCCGAACCGTCTGGAGATGCGCGTTTCAATTGCCGCGCGGGCGACACCATGACAGGATCCCGGCCGACGTTTCCGCCTACCGCCAGCGCTGCAAGCGCAAGTAAGCGGTACCGGTTCCTTCCGCCCGCCAATCCCCCCCAATGCGCACCGGCGTGTTGGGGGTTTTTCTTGCCCCTCGGTATTTACCCCTCCAAGCTGCTATACTCTATACGCAATACGCATAGACTTATGTCCGACAAAAAGCCAAAACTGGTGGTGATCGACCCCGCACGAAAAGTCGCAGGAGATGATGAGGGTGTCGGTAACCCCGAGGGGTGCGGATACCGCCCAGGCTACGCTCACCGCAACCACGGTAATCCCTGGCTTTCCTCGGGGCGGGCGGCAACGCCATACCCACCGCGCGTGGTACGCCCTGCTGTAG
>CAYJVS010000157.1:0-1746 GCA_964373635.1 uncultured Gammaproteobacteria bacterium | reverse complement strand
TACCACGAGGTGAAACTCACCCCCTCACCGAGCACTTCGGACTCAGCCGCAAGTGCTCAGTACTAAGTGCCAAGTGCACGGCAATCGGATGATTGGCTGGGCCATATTGAAAAATGAACGCTGAGTACGGTGTACTGAGCACCGTGCACTAACCGTCCTTCACATCTCGGAAAGCACCGGGATGCCCAACAGGTTCATCCCGCGCGCCATGACCGTATTGACCGCGAACACCAGGTGCAAGCGGCTGGCCCGCACCGGAGCCTCCGCGGCAATCACCGGCAGCTCCTGATAAAAGGTGGAAAACGCGCTGGCCAAATCGTACAGATAATGGGCCATGACGCTGGGGTCAAAGCGCACCGCGGTTTGGTGCAGGATCCGCGGAAAGCGGGAAAGGAGGGCAACCACCTGCCGTTCCGCCGGCGCGTCCAGTTGAAGCTCGGCGAAGTTTTCGGCGGCAACTCCGGTCTTGGCTTTGCGTAAAATTCCGGCGCACCGCGCCGTGACGTACTGCAAATACGGCCCGGTCTTGCCGGTGAAGGCCAAAGATTTTTTGGGATCAAACACCATGGTGGTAGGCGCCGTCACCTGGAGGATATAGTACTTCAGCGCCCCTAGGGCAATCGCGTGCGCGCGGCGGTCAACCTCGGCCGCGGCCAACTCGGGGTGACGGCGAGAAACCTCAACCGCTGCCAGCGTATCGAGTTCGGCAACTAATTCATCCGCGCCGGTTCCCGAAACCAGCCCCTCGCGCGACTTGATTTTGCCCTCGGGCAGCCGGATCATGCCGTACGATACGTGGTAGGCGGCGTAGGGATTTCCCATCAGCTCCAAAATTTTAAACAGCTGCCGAAACGCCAGGTCCTGCTCGGAAGCCACCACATACAACGACAGGGCCGGCCGATAGCGCGCTTTCAGTTGCGCCAAATACAGGTCCTGCGTCACGTAGAGCGTGGTGCCGTCCGACCGCAACAGGATTTTATCCGGCAACCCGTACTCTTCCAGCGGCGCGTAGACGTACCCGTCGCGGTGCTGCCGAAACACGCCGCGCGCCAACCCCTCCTCGACCACGGCGCGGCCGTGCTGGTAAATTTCGCTTTCAAAGTATTGCACCGCCGGGTGATCCAAACCAACACCTTGGAGCGTCCGCGTGAAGCCGGCCATGGCCCAGTCCACGAGTTTGCGCCACGCCGCCCGCACGGCCGCGTCGCCCGCCTCCCACCGGCGCAAACACTCCTGGGCTTCGGCTTCCAGGCCGGGGTTCCGCTCCACCTCCTGGCCAAACCGCACGTACCATTGTCCGGCGAAATGGTCGGACTTTTGTCCGGTTGACTCCGGCGTCGTTCCTTGCCCCCACCTTTGGTAGGCGACGATGCTTTTGCACAGGGCAATCCCGCGGTCGTTATAGATCGAATTTTCCACCACGGTAAATCCGAGGGCAGCAAGCGCTTGCGACAAGCTCCAGCCCAAAAAGATGTTCCGCAGGTGGCCGATGGTCATCGGCTTATTGGTGTTCGGCGAGAAATACTCCACCAGCACGGTTTTGTTGTGCCCCAGCGTCGCGGCGCCATAGCGTTCACCCTCGGCAACAATTTGCTCCAGCACCAGCCGGCTGTAGGCGATCGGGTCAACGGTGAAATTCAGGTACGGTCCTTGGGTCTGCACCGACGCCAACAGCGCATCCGGCCCCGTTGGCAACGGCCGTCCGGCGAGTTCCTGGGCCACGGCAGCCGGGTTCATGTTGCGGCC
>CAYJVS010000156.1:0-1775 GCA_964373635.1 uncultured Gammaproteobacteria bacterium | reverse complement strand
CTGGACAAGCCAGGATGACGGGTTAAAGAAGGACGGTCATTCTGGCGCCGCGTCCCGATCCTGGCCGAGACCAGGATCTGGCGCCGCGTCCCGATCCTGGCCGAGACCAGGATCTGGCGCCGCGTCCAGTCCTGGCCGCGTCCAGTCCTGGCTTGTCCAGGATCCGATCCTGGTTTTACCTTTTTCGCTTTACGCTAAGAGTTAAGAGTGTATGCGCCGTCATTACAACCATCGGTTAATCGAACGCAAGTGGCAGCGGCGGTGGGCCTCACGCCAACAGGATCGGGCGGTGGATTTTGATTCCCGCCCGAAGTTTTACGGTTTGGTGGAATTTCCCTATCCTTCCGGCGAAGGGCTGCACGTGGGGCATCCGCGCTCGTACGTTGCGATGGATATCATCGCGAGAACTCGGCGCCTTCAGGGGTATAATGTTTTGTTCCCCATTGGGTTTGATGCCTTCGGCTTGCCGGCCGAGCAATACGCCGTGAAGACCAACACCCATCCGGCGGTGACGACGGCCAAAAACATCAAAACCTTCACGCGGCAGCTCAAAACCTTGGGACTTTCGTTTGACTGGTCGCGGGCGTTTGCCACCACCGACCCAGCCTACTACCGGTGGACCCAGTGGATTTTTTTGCAGCTCTACCGGCACGGCTTGGCCTACCGCGCCGCGATGCCGATTAACTGGTGCCCGCGCTGCCGGATTGGTCTGGCGAACGAAGAAGTGGTGGACGGCCGGTGCGAGCGGTGCGGCGGGCCCGTGGAGCAGCGCACCAAGGCCCAGTGGATGTTGCGCATCACCCGCTTTGCCCAACGGTTGATTGATGACCTGGCCTTGGTGGATTACCCGGAACGGGTCGTGCGCTCGCAGCAAAATTGGATCGGCCGAAGCGAAGGACTGGAGGAATCGTGGGCCGTTGAAGGTCTACCGCTGCAACTGAAAACCTTTACCACTTCGCCGCACACGAGCTGGGGTACGACCTTTTTGGTCATCGCGCCCGAGCATCCGGTGGTGGAGCGATTGGTTGCCGGCACGCCCGCGGCGGCCGGCGCTTTGGCCTTTCGCCGGCGCATGGCGGAGGAAAAACTCCGCGACCCGATCAATGCGGAAAAGACCAAAGAAGGTTTTTTCCTCGGCCGTTACGCCATCAACCATTGGACGGGTAAACGTTTGCCGTTGTATCTGGCCAATTTCGCCATCTACGGCTACGGCACCGGCATTGTCAAATGCACCCCGGCGCACGACCAGCGCGATTTCCTGTTCGCCCGCCAGTATGGGTTGGAGATAATCCCGGTGATTCAGCCGCCGGGTAAAAAACCGCTGGGGGCCAACATCATGCAGCAAGCCTACGTCGGCGCAGGGACGATGGTGAACGCCGGCGAGTTTACCGGCCGGGCAACAGCGGAGGCTTACCGCGCCGTGGGCGACGCGGCCGTGGCGCGCGGCGTCGGGCAGTGGACGGTGAACTTTAAGCTCCGCGATTGGGTGTTTTCGCGCCAGCGTTACTGGGGTGAACCCATCCCGCTGATCTATTGCCCGTCGCTGGCCTGCCGCAACCGGAGACTGGCTGGCGGAGAAAATACGCCGGGCGTGCACGTGGTTGAACTCGCCGGGCGCGAGTACTCGGTGGTGCCAGTTCCGGAAGATCAGCTGCCGGTGACCTTACCCAAGTTGAAAAGTTTTCAACCCACCGACGCTGGCGGCTCGCCGTTGGCGGGCGCTTTGCGGTGGGTGACGGTTCGTTGCCCCGGCTGCGGGGAGGCGGCGCGCCGCG
>CAYJVS010000155.1:0-1787 GCA_964373635.1 uncultured Gammaproteobacteria bacterium | reverse complement strand
CTCACCGGTCAGCCTTTGGCTGAAGTTCGCTCAGATTCGCGTCAGATGCGCCGCATAAAAATCTGCCGCAGAGCCAAGCGATGATGAAGATTTTTTGCGGCGCGGATGGCGTGAAGATGAGATGAAATTGAAAAGGTTATATAGTTCCTGTTGAAAAACTCCCACCCCTCCTTTCCTCCCCTCGGGCAGGGGAGGAAATTGCGGGCGATTTCCCCTCCTTTCGAAGGAGGGGGTAGGGGTGGTTACCACTTTTTCAACAGGAACTATATGGACAAGCCCTTACCTCATTCCAAATTCATGATTCATGATTCATGATTCGCGACCTTATGATTTTCCACTCAATGCTCTGCGGCGGTTTGTTTGTGGCCATGTTCCTCGGTCTGGTGAATCCGGTGTCGGCCGTTGGCGTTGCCATCCGGCCCGAGCGGTTGCGTTTGACCACCCCGTGGGGACAAGCGGCAAGCGGGGAAATTTTGGTGAGCAATCCCTCGGATCTTCCGGCGCGGTATGCGTTACACACCGCCGGCAACGCCGCCCCGCGGATTGAGCCGGCCGAATTTCGGCTCGATCCTGGGTCGTCGCAGTTGGTGCGAATCAATGTTCATCCGCGCGGGCCGTTCCGTCAGCGGCTTCAACTGGAGGTGGTGGCGCGGCCGCTGGGAACGACCGGGTTGGGTTTGGCCTCGGGCGTGCGGTATTCCGTTGAGCTGACCCCAGCCCTGCCATGGGTTTCTTTTCTGATTCGGGGAGTGTTACTCTTGAGTCTTGGGGCCGGGACTTGGTTCGTGTGGCGGCGCCGGTTCCGTCGCATGCGTACGACGTATGCCACCTGACAACATCCGGCGCCGTGTCGGTCTTGGAGCCGCGCTGATTCTCGGCGTCGCGCTGGGGTGGCTGCTTCCGCGGCCATCCGTTCCCCTGGAGATTTCGGTTGCGCCAGCCTCGACGTTGAGCGTCGCCACCACCACCAGCCTCATGCTGGATTACGGCGACGAGCGCGTGGTAACGTACGGCGGCCTCCCCGTGACGGTTGGGCAGACCGTGTGGGGGCTTTTACAGTCATTGGAGACCCGCGGCGTCAGGGTTCAGGCCAAAGATTACGGCGGCGATCTGGGAATGTTGGTGACGGGTTTTGGGGAGGTGAAAAATGACGCCCGAACGGGAAAATTTTGGCACTACTGGGTGAATCAGCGCTTTGCAACGGTCGGCGTCAGCGCCTACCGCCTACAGCCGGGCGACCAGGTGATGTGGAAATACACCAGCGATCAGTTTCGAGCCGAAACGAAATGACGAATTTCTCATGAACCTAATGGTTAAAAAAATCCCAAATAAAACTCATGCGTCATGAGGTAAGGTTGGAGGTGAGGCTGCTCGTATGGTTGTTTGGCGTGGTCGTAGTGAACTACCCTGAATACCACACCCCGTGACCATACTGGCTGCCCCAACTCCACCTTTTGACCTCACCTACTTCGGTGAATTTGGACATTGGTCATGGTCGTAGGTCAAATTCCACCACCCGATCCGTTGCCCTTAGACTCAAGACTATTGACCAAACTCGCCGCTATGACTTAAGACCAAGACCATAAACCGATAAACGGGCATCGTAACCGTCCAACTCTTGACGTAATCCTTATAAACCATGGATTCACGAATTTTCCGTCTTGGTGTGGGGAGCGCGCTGGGGACACTAGCCGTTGCCACCCGCCTCCTGCCTCATCCCGCCAACTTCACCGCGGTAGGCGCGGTAACACTCGTGGCAAGTTACGCGTTAGGCTGGCGGTGGGCAG
>CAYJVS010000154.1:0-1796 GCA_964373635.1 uncultured Gammaproteobacteria bacterium | reverse complement strand
AGCAGCTCAAAAGCTACCAGCTCATCAGCTATGACTGTGGATCGCCGCATCCTGGTCGGACTAGGCATTGTCGTGGTCCTGTTCGCCAACGCCTCGTTGCTTTTGGGTTGGATGGCCACGCCGCCGGGCACGCGGTTTGTGGGCACCAGGACGCTGATTCCTGCGGACACGCCGGTCTACTACTCGTACCTCCGCCAGGTCATGGACGGAGCGGTCACCCTGCGCGATCTTTATACGGCTGAAGCCCAGCCAGTCGGGACCTTCAATGGCTTGTGGTTCTTGGTCGGTTGGTTCGGCCGGCTGTTTCACCTGACGCCGCCGGTGGCGTTTCACGTCAGCCGAGTCCTGCTGGGCGGAGTGCTGGTGTGGGTTATGTGGCGCGCCGCCCGGTGGTTTCTGCCGGATGTTCGTGAGCGTCTGGTTGCTTGGCTGCTGATGTTTTCCGGCGGGATTGGGATTTGGTTGGTGCCGTTTCTTCCCGCTGCCGAGTATCTCCGTCAGGGTGCCGGTTACCGCGTGCCGATTGACCTGTGGCTGCCCTGGGCGTATCCGATCTTGAGTTTGGGGCAATCGCCGCACCTGGTGGCGTCCTGGGCGTTGTTGGTGGGCACGGTACTTTTGCTTTCGATGGCAACGGACAACCCCTCCTCTTCCTCCCCGTATCGTAAGGGGAGGCTAGGTGGGGTTACCGGCAATCCGTTCAGTTTAGCAAACCTCGTGGCAGCACCGCGGTTGCCTCCGGCCGTGTGGGCTGGTATCGCGGCCGCCGCGCTGATCAATTTCCATCCCTATCATTGGCCGACGTTATTGGGCATTCCCGCGGTCTGGTTGGGACTCCGCTGGGTGCGAGATCGGCAACCGCCATTTGCGGCCGCGCGGTATCTGGTACCGCTCGTCATCGGCGTGGGCATGTCGCTGGCGTATCACCTGTGGTTGGTTGGGGTAAGCCCCGTGGTCGCCATGCGGTCATTCCAAAATATCTCGCGCTTGCCGCCGTGGCCGTACGTGGTTTTTGGTTTAGGGTTGGTTACACCGTTAGCGCTCGTCAGTCTCTGGCGGCGGAAGTTTGGCGCTCGCGGCGCGTGGCTTGTGGCATGGGTGGTCACCACCACCGCGTTGGTCGCTTGGCCGAGTCAATTTCAGGCGCGCTATCTTCAGGGACTGCTGGCGCCGTTGGCGCTGTTGGCGGCTCCACCGTTGGTGCAGGCTGGGGATTGGGTGTGGCAGCGTTGGCGCTCTGCCGGCGTGGTGTTTTTTGTCGCTGCGGTTGCCGCGGTGTTGTACGCCACGCCGTTGGCGCTGGTGCTGCGCGATCTCACCTACTACCGGCAGTACCGGCCAGCGTTTTATTTCCCGGACGAATTTTTCGCCGCGACGGAGTTTTTACGCCAGCGCGCGGCATCCAACGAGGTGATTTTGGCTTCCCACGATAGCGGCCTATTTCTCCCCGCGTATGCCGGACGGACGCTTTACTTTGGCCACGGCGACGAAACCGTGGGCAGCGCGGCCAAGCGCTCCGTGGCCGAGCTGTTCTACGCCAGCCCCGACCCCCGTACTCGGCGTTTGATTCTGGAGCGTACCGGCGCGAGGTATGTCTGGTACGGGGAACCTGAACAACGGCTGGGCGGACTGCCGCCCGATGATGTGCCCACACTCACGCGAGTCTACGCCAATCCGGTGGTGGTTATTTATCAGGTTCGGCCGGAGTGAGGTTCGTCATCGTCCCACGGGGACCGCTGCAAAACTCCATTTCTGCCGCGAGCTCCAAATTTCGGCTGCAAAATCGCAACTGCTCC
>CAYJVS010000153.1:0-1797 GCA_964373635.1 uncultured Gammaproteobacteria bacterium | reverse complement strand
TTGCAGCCGAAATTTGGAATTCGCAGCAGAAATGGACTTTTGCAGCGGTCCCTTTGGTGTATTTGGGCGTTCTTTCAACCATCATGGAGAGTTCCGGCTGGCAATCAGTCGCCGGTTCTCTACCCCAACCGTCAAGAGGAGGTTGCCATGACGTGTCGGGTTCAAGCCGGTCTTCAGTGTTCGCCACCAGCGGAGGCAATGCCGCTATGCCTGGAACTCGCCGAGTTGTCGTACCTGGGCTCCCGCGGCATGGTGAGCGCAACCGTCAAGCTCCGCCGCGGTGATCGAACGGGAAAGGGGCAGTCCGCCGCGGATCGCCAGATCGAGGACCGTGTCTATGCCGCGATCGCGGACGCGGCCCGCGCGCTCGATCTCTTCGCCCACGGGGACTTGCCGACGCTGCAGCACTTCCAGGTCGAGCGGCGCGGACCGGGCGCGGACGCCGCCCATCGGTTCACGGTCGTCGTTGCGTACCGTGGCCACCTGATCACGGCGCGGCTGTGCCACGACGACCTCTTGGAAGGCTTCGCGGCAGCGTTCGTCGCCGCCTTCAACCAGCTCCTTGCCGGGCAGGGCGTAAGGGCCGACCCCGCCGACGACATCGGCGAGGGGTACATGGCCTCGGACTGACGTCCCGCCGTCACGTGCTCTTTGTCCCGGCGTTCCGCCTGCCCCCAGCGATTTTTCCCTGGGGGCGTTTTTTCTCCCACATGGACGAGTGCAAACTCTCTTGACGGGAAAACCGCACCGCGCTATACTCAAGGTGGACTCCGCGCGGAGGTGGTGGTAATTCTGGTCAAACCTTTCCCGTGGGTGGCAAATCGGACGACTGCTTGGCAGTCCATCCTGCGCCACCAACGACCGATGGCGGCGGACGTTTCGCGCTTGGCGTCTCCGGATGCCGTTCGACGAATATTCCGCACCGCCGGTCAGCTGGCATTCAGCAGAAACTTCCACCATCCCGGGTGGAGTTCTATAAAAATTAAAATTCAAAGTTTAAAAATTAAAAAATTTTGGTAACCCGCGTGACGCGGGATTTTTTAATCGTCCAGCCGTACGATTTCATTGAGTTTTCGGATGGCGTAGTCTGGTTTGGCCCGGCGCAACACCGCCGGCGCCTGCCATCCCTTGAGGTACGCGACGGTCGTGACTCCCGCGGCCCGGCCCGCCCGGAGGTCGTCGGCTAAGTCGCCGACAAACATCGCCTCGCGCGGCCGGCAGCGGCAGTGGTTGAGGAAGGCGTGAATGCCCGCCGGACTCGGTTTTGACGGAAATTGTTCACTCGTGCCGATGAAGGTAAAGTGTCGGCGGAGCCGCCAATGTTTGAGGAGCTTGACAATTTCCCGTCGGGGGTCGTCCGAAAGGATTCCCAGATGTTTTTTTTGCGCCCGAAGTTGCGTGACAACTGCCTTGACTCCTGGAACCAGGCGGATTCCCGATTGACGCCAAATCTGGCGGTACAAAACGCTCAAGCGTTTTCTCTCTCGCCGCAGCGTTGTGGCATCCCCGCCGTGGCGGCGGTAGAATGACTGCCAGGGCAAGCCGTAGGTTCGGCGGAATTCTCGGAACGTAATTTTTTTGACTCCCAGCAGCGCAAAACACGCCATCCAAGCGCGGTAGGCGTGGGGCAAGTCGGCAATCAATGTGCCGTTCCAGTCAAACAGCACGGCGCGGATAGGCAACGCGGTGAGCGGTGTCTTGGGCTTCATCTTTTGGCAGTATACCGTGAAGGGTTCATTTTCTCCACCATCCCCCCCCATATTTTTTCCCCCGCCGATGATTTGAGAAAGATTTATG
>CAYJVS010000152.1:0-1825 GCA_964373635.1 uncultured Gammaproteobacteria bacterium | reverse complement strand
AACGGCTTGACCAATTCAGGTTGAGCCGTTTTTCTATCCACCACGTTCCTGCACCGTGCTTCTCCACCGAAAACTACTTTCCTATTCGATCGAATAGGAAAGTAGTCAACTACCACCCGGTCGTGGCCGTGAAAAAATCTGTCACCCTCTCCCTATCCCCCCATCGAGGGGGGGGAGGGAACTGGGGGCGCACCGGAGCAGAGCTCCGAGGAATTGTTCGTTGAACTCAGCCTCCAGGGAAGCCGGCACCTTGGCGCTGGCCCGAGGCTACGGCGCTGTTGCCGCGGCACCGGTGGGCGGCACCACGGGGGCCGCGTCGGGACCAGGCAACCGCGGCGCGCCGTTGCCGTTCGCCAGCTTTTTGGTCAGCTCGGGCACAATTTTATCAAACCGCACGATCTCCTGAACGCCGCCGTCCATGTCCCTTAACAGCACCGTGCCGTCGAGCACCTCTTTCTGGCCGATAATGATGGTGTAGCGCGCCTTGATCCGATTGGCGGCTTCCAGCTGCGCCTTGAGGCTGTCTTTGGAAAAATTATCCGCCACCGCAAACCCCTCGCGCCGCAGCCGCTCATGGAGTTGCAGCGCCTTGACTTTGGCCTGTTCGCCGATCTGCGCTAAAAAGACGGCCGGGGGGGCCGGAGGCGGCGGGGTGACCCCATGCGCTTTGAGCTGTAAAATCAAGCGTTCCACGCCCATCGCGAAGCCGGCGGCCGGCGTCGGCGGCCCGCCCAACTGTTCAATCAAATCGTCATAGCGCCCGCCGCCCGCCAGGGCATTCGTGCTGCCCGCCGCGTCCGGGGCCGGCCAAACCTCAAACACCGTTCGCGTGTAGTAATCGAGTCCGCGCACCAGGTACGGATTCAAAACGTACGGGATCTCCATCCCGTCGAGGTACTCGACCACGGCCATGAAATGCTTTTTGCAGGCCTCGTCCACCCAATCCAACAGCTGCGGCGCGCCGGCAATCAACGGCTGGCAACTGGCGTTCTTGCAATCCAGGAGGCGGAGGGGATTTTTGGCCAAACGCTTCTTGCAATCCTCGCAGAGGTAGCGGCGCTTGGGCTTGTAGTAATTGACCAGTTCCGTCCGGTAGGCGGCGCGACACGTCATGCAGCCGACGCTGTTAATCTGCAAGCTGAACGGCGGCAACTTGAGCGCTTCCCCGAGATGGTAGACCATGGTCACCAGCTGCGCGTCAACGACCGGCGCGGCTGAGCCGATGACTTCCACCCCGAACTGGTGGAGCTGGCGGAATCTTCCCTGTTGGGGACGTTCGCGCCGAAAAGCCGGCCCCCAGTAGAAAAACTTGGCGGGTTGCGGCGCGCTGGCAAATCCGTGCTCGAGGTACGCCCGAACCACGCCGGGCGTAAACTCCGGCCGCAGCGCCACGTTGACGCCGCCGGCGTCCACGAACGAAAACAGTTCCTTGGTGACGATGTCGGAGTGGCGGCCGGCCGTGCGCACGAACAACGAGGTTTCCTCCAGCACCGGCACTTCAATCGGGGCAAACCCGTAGCCGCGGGCCACCGACTCCGCGGTCTGCCGCAGGTACTCCCAGGCCAGAGCCTCGGCCGGCAACACGTCGCGAAAACCGCGCAAACCGCGGATCGCCGGCGCACTTGGGCGCACCGGGCCAGCCTTGGTCGCCGACACCGGCGTTTTGGATGGCGGTTTAGAGGAAACCATGTTGACAGCTTCTGCGCTGATGAGCTTCTTCGCTGATGAGAAAACGCTCTGGCCGATAACCCTAAAAAGCTAACCAGCTACAGGGACCGCTGCAAAAGTCCATTTCTGCTGCGAATTCCAAATTTCGGCTGCAAAA
>CAYJVS010000151.1:0-1830 GCA_964373635.1 uncultured Gammaproteobacteria bacterium | reverse complement strand
GTCCGGTTGCGTCCCGGTCCGCGTGTAGCCAAACGTCGCGCCGGGCCCGTCGCCGTAGAGCAGCCCCTGGTCCAGCGCCCGTCGCACGGTCAACTTCTGATCAATCGCGGATTTGAACTGCGGGCTGATGACGCCATCGGCAAGGAGTTGGGCGGTGACCTCAACGCGGTTGAGCCGCGGGTCGCCGACGCGCACTGGCGCGCTGAAAAAGGTTTCGAAATCTTGCCTGACGTCGGTCCGTTGGACAACCGTCGGATCGGCGCTAAATGACCGCAAGCCCTCGAGCTTACGCCAGTCAAACCGTTCGGGCTGGAGCAGGCCAAACCCTTTCTCAAAAATGCGCTGGGAAACCTTGGCCACGAGCGTATTGGTGAACGCGTCAATCGCGTCAGCTACAGACTCGCCGGCATACGTTAGCTCGCGTTGGCCGAGGAGGGCGGGATCAAGGCGCTTGCCGACTTCATCCTTGATCAACGACCCCGGCGAGATGATGTCGCCGGCGAAGTTGGTGACCGGCTTAAACCCCCAGCCTTCCAATCGCGACAAGAGTTTTCCCTCATGCTCTTCCGCCTGCCGGGTGTAGAAATTCGACCAGACCCCAATCCCAATTCCCAAATCGTTGTCATGGGGTTCAAACGACGCTTGGATGATTTGGTTCAAGCGCGGGGGGTTATTGACGAAGTCCTTCCAACTGTCCACCGCCTGGCTGAAGGTGCACGCCGGTTCTTCGGGCCGCGCCGCTTGAAGCAACCCCAGCGTCAAACGGATTTTCAGGTCAAACCGCGGCTGACAGAGGTTCGGAAACCCCGCGCCCTCGGCAAACGACTGGATGAAGTGACCGCCGGCGCTGTCGGCCACGCGCGTCAGGTACGCGCCCCAGCCCTCGGTTTCAAACAACTGCTTTTGACCCTTGCCGCCGCTCGCCAGGTACGTGGCGGTGTCCACCGCGATCCGCTTGAGAAAGTACCCGAGGGCCTGCTTGAACAGCGCGGCGCTCGCGGCCTTGTAGAGCTTGTCGCGGAGTTCTTTCCACCACTTCGCGGTGAACAAATTTTTTGATCCCTGGTCACTGGTCTCAACTTCGGTCTGTTTTTGTATTTCGTTGCGGATTTCGACTGTATCAAGGTCGGTGGACCCTTCCAAGACCTCCTGCCCGTACGCCGCCGGGGCGGCCAGAACCGGCGCCAACGCGAGGATGGCCGCGAACGCGAACCAGCGCCGCCGCGTTCGTGGCGGGCGGTGAGATGGTTCAACCTGATAGTGGCTGGGATTCATCGCCCTCCGGCGTTAGCGCCGCTGGTCCGCGCCTCCTCGGCAAGCTGCAGCAGCTCCGCGTCGCTGATGCTGGAAATCACGTCCGCGGGCACGCCGCGCTCTTGGAGCAAGCGGCGCAAGTCCTGGGGTGAGCTGGGCGCGACAACACTCCGGGATGCCGCCGCACCGCCGACAACTCCCAAACCAGGCGCGGCCGCCGACCCTGGTCCGCCAAAAATTCCCAACAGTTCCTGCAGCTGCTGATCGGTCACGTCTTGCAGCAACTCCGGCGGCATCCCCTCTTGGAGCAAGCGCTGGCGCAAATCGCCTGCCGGCGCGACCCCGGGGAATCCCGCGTTAGGGGAGGGAAAAATACCGGGGCTTCCCGACGGCGACGGACTGGCCAAGGGTGTTGGCAATGGCCCGCCGCACTGTTCACCGCTGGCGCACGTCGGATCCGTTCCCGCCCGCACTTCATCGCCGTCACTCACCCCGTCGGAATCCGTGTCCTCCAGGTACGCGCTGGTGCCGAGCGTTGTTTCTTGCGCGTCCGGCAAGCGGTCACCGTCCGTATCC
>CAYJVS010000150.1:0-1837 GCA_964373635.1 uncultured Gammaproteobacteria bacterium | reverse complement strand
ACTACTGACCATACCGGCAGCCACAACCATACCCTCACCAAATATCTTGTTTTTTTCATTCAGGTGCATCGTACCGTCCTAGTCAAGAGCGATAATTTTTCGGATATGTCTCGGACAACCCTAGCCATTGACACCCACCACCTGACGGTGCGGTTCGGCGCCACCACGGTGCTGGATAACTTGACGTTTTCGGTTGCCCGCGGCGAAATCGTGGCCGTGATTGGGCCGAACGGGTCAGGAAAAACCATCTTGTTGGAGGCGATTTTAGGGCTGGTGCAGTACGAAGGCGTGGTGCGAATGTTCGGTCAACCGGTGCGACAGGTGCTGGGAAAAATTGGTTATGTGCCGCAACGATTTGCCTTTGACCGGACGTTCCCGCTGACCGTGGGCGAGTTTTTGCGACTCTCGGGCATCAAACCGCAACATCCCGACTGGCGGCAGGCGGTGCTGACCGAAGTCAATTTGACGGGAGGGGAAAGCCGGCGCGTCGGTGAATTGTCGGGCGGCGAGCTGCAGCGGTTGTTGATTGCCAATGCCCTGATGGGAGAACCCGAGCTGCTGCTCTTGGATGAACCCACCGCGGGCGTCGACATCGCCGGCGAGCGCGGGTTTTACCAATTGGTTTCCCACCTCAACGCCAGCCACCAGCTGACAATTCTCATGGTTTCGCATGATCTGGCCATGGTCGCCCGCCAAGCGCAAAAAATCATTTGTCTGAACCGCGAATTGGTTTGTTTTGGTCCGCCGGCACAGGCGATTACCTCCGCGGTGCTGGAGCAACTCTACGGCCCGGGCGGGCGTTACGCCACCCACCCTCATTGATTGGCCCATGTTGTTGCCTTTTCCAGCCCTGGAGGCCCTGGCCGCCGCCACGATGCTCGCGGTGGTGTTGAGCTGGCTGGGGGTGTTGGTGGTGATGAAACGGATGTCGTTTATCGCCGACGGAATTGCCCACGCGAGTTTGGCCGGGGTCGCGCTCGGCGTTCTCTGGCAGATAGAGCCGCTGTATCCGGCCCTGGCATTCAGTCTATTGGTTGGCGTCGCCATCTTTTTTCTCGAACGGCGCACGAATTTGCCGGTGGACACGATTATTACCTTGCTGTTTACCACCGGTTTGGCGATCGGGATTGTCTTGATGAGCCGTGAGGGTGGCGATATTGACGCCCTGGAGGCAGCGCTGTTTGGCGAGGTTCAACGCATTGGCAGCGCTGACGTCATGGTCATTGCGATGCTCGCGTTGGGAGAAATTCTGTTTCTCGCGCGATACTACCAGCGGCTGACCCTCTTGATTTTTGATCGGGCGAGCGCGTACGTGGCGGGTATTGCGGTGGAGCGGCTGCAGCTTAGTTTTTACCTGGCGCTGGTTTTTGCGATCGTGTTGGGCATCAAAGTGTTTGGCGTGTTGTTGGTTTCGGCCCTGGTGGTGATTCCGGCATCAGCGGCCAAGTTGGTGGGACGGTCGCTCCACGGGGTGTTAACACTCTCGGCGGTGTTTGCCGGGCTGATTGTGCTTTCCGGCTTACCCTTGGCTTACGCGTTCAAACTGCCGGCCAGCGCGGTGATCGTGATTGCCGGCGTGATTCTGTTTACCTTCGCCATGGGCGTGCATCGTTTCGTCTACAGCCGGCGGGGGTGAAACGAAAAAAATCCCTCCCGCGTTCGGGCCGGGAGGACTTTTTCATTTAGGACGTACGCGTTTGATTAATCCTGAATGATATTTTGTCATTCCCGCCGCCCCGTAACCAGTACGGGGTAAACCCCGTTCAACAAGGGTTAAACTCCGTCCTACCTACCTTGATTGCCGAGGTTGCTGGGGAACTTCACGCGTCCATTGTCT
>CAYJVS010000149.1:0-1902 GCA_964373635.1 uncultured Gammaproteobacteria bacterium | reverse complement strand
AAAAAACAAGATATTTGGTGAGGGTATGGTTGTGGCTGCCGGTATGGTCAGTAGTTGTAGTCAACGGATTCCCTCAAGACTAAACCTTCCCTCCCATACGGGCTGCCACACCCCCAACCATGACTGGCGCCCTAACCATTACCCCCGCACGCACGCCGCGCACACGCCGGTCAAGGCCACCTGATGCTGCACCGCGGTAAATCCACGGGGTGATGGAAGAGAAACCGCGCACGGCAAGCAGGCTTTACGTTGGCACACGCGGCAGACAACGTGATGGTGGTGGCGATCGGCCAGCGCGTAGGCGGCAGGTTGACTGGACGTTTCCCGCGTCACGACGCCGAGCTGCTCCAATAACTCCATGGTGCGATAGACCGAGGCCAGGTCCACTCGTTGCGCCAAGGCGTGGTGGATGGCGGCGACGGTCTGGGGTTCTCGCGTTGCCTCTATATGCGCCAAAATCGCCTGACGAACGCGGGTCAGCCGCCGTCCGGCGGTTTTGATTTGTTTACGATGGTTGGTCATGGTCTGAGGATATGCTACTTGCGAATCATTTGCAACTATAGTTATCCACTTGACGTTCGGTTTTCGTTCGGTATACAATCGTATTATCGTCCTACCCCTCCCCTATGCGCCCACTATTAACCAAGAAGCAAAGCCAAATTTTGGGCTACCTCCGGCAAATCGTAACCGAAAAGGACTACGCGCCAAGCTACGAGGAAATCGCCCAACGGTTCAATTTACGCTCCAAAGCGACCGTGGCCCAGCATCTTGAAGCGCTGGAGACCAAAGGGTACCTGAAACTGCCGGGCGGACGTTCCGGCACCCTGCGGCTGACCGCGGAAGCGTTAAACCTTGCCCGGGCTATCACGCTGCCGCTGGCCGGACTCATCACGGCCGGCCATCCGATTGAAGCCATTGAGGAACGCGAAACCATCGCCGTGCCCGCGGACCTGGTGACCGACGCCGCCAACACGTACGTGCTCAAAGTCAAGGGACAATCCATGGTGGATGAAGGGATCCTCAACGGCGACTACGTCATTGTCCAGCGCAACCCCAGCCCAAAAAACGGCGACGTGGTGGTGGCGCTCTTGGACAACGCCTACGCCACGCTGAAAAAATTCTACCGCGAAGCTCATCGCATCCGCCTGCAGCCCGCCAACCCAGCGATGCAACCGATCTATGCCAAAGACCCGCTCATTCAGGGCGTCGTCCGCGCCGTCATTCGGAAATTCCAAACGATTTAAAAAATTCCCTCTCCCCTGCTTCTATTGTATTCCCTCCCCCTGGATGGGGGAGGGTGAGGGAGGGGGTGAAACGAGAAAAAGAGACTAAACCTAAATCACTAACCACAACAGCTATGGCCAAGGCCATTAAAAAACTGCTCTGGCGCCACTGCTTCGACTACATGCAGCGCCAAGCGCTCCGCCGGATCTTTGCCCGCCGCCGCATCGTTACCAGCCGAACGGTACTCATTGCCCCGTAACAGTATGCACGAAATCATTGACGAGCCCGTTGAGGTTCTGGTTAAATTCTCCCCGATCCTGACGTGCCTGCCGGCACCGGCAGTCAAGCCGAAAGCTGCCGGCAACCAGGTCGCGCCCCTCTTGTTCCGCTGGCGCGGCAAAAAATACCAAGTCGTTAAACTGAACCTGGTGCACCGCGAACGCGACGGCGAGGACGTCATCTATTACTTCAACGTTTCCGACGCCGCCAACTACTTCAAGCTCGCGTTTTCCACCCGCCGGCTGTCGTGGAGATTGGCGGAGTGGTACGCCGCGGGTTAACACCTCCCCTACCCCCTCCTTCGTAAGGAGGGGAACATTTGCTCCCCTTGCGAACGGTTCCCCCCCCCCCCCTTACGAAGGGTTCTCCTCCTTGCGAAGCGTTCTCCCCCTTGCGAAG
>CAYJVS010000148.1:0-1926 GCA_964373635.1 uncultured Gammaproteobacteria bacterium | reverse complement strand
AAAAAATATGACCCCCTGGGTCATATTTTTTGTGTTGGTTTTTTTGGACAGTGCGGAGGATTGTCAAAGGAGCGCACCCCTGCGGGTCAGGTTCCTAAGCGTGCTACCCGGGGACAAATTCGCCGGCGCATCTCGCGCCTCCAGGCGGAAAGCGGCGCGGCGGCCACCGGGGGAACCAAAAAAATCAAAATGAAAATTGCAAAATGCAAAATTTTTGGCTCACGGTTACCGTCCGAGGTAGCCGACGGTGACGGCGTCATGCACGAGTCGGCCGGGTTGAAACGCGACTGGCTCCTCGCGCGCCGCCTGGCTCACGGACCGGGCGTTCACGGCGCGCTGGAGCGACGCCAAGGCCCACGCCGCAAAAACGACCACAAAAAAAGCACTGACCACCGTCGCCCATACGCGGCGCGGTTGCAGTGCCGCCCCAGCCGTCCGGTACCCCGTCCACGGCAACCATTGAGAAATTTCGACATGCGGAAAAACTCTGGCCATGGGTATTTTTGTTTTTATTTTTTAAATTTTTCATTTTTCAGCCTCAACGATATCAGTATAGCACCGACAATGAATTTTGTCAATTTCCGCGGGCCAAGGTACGATACACCAGTCCCTCATAGCTATGAGTTTAACCGGCGCGATTGCCAAACATACCCTCATCCAAATCATCGGCAAAGCGGTCGGACTGGCGGCGACGGTCGCCACCGTTGCCTTAATGACGCGGGCGTTGGGTCCGATTGGCTACGGCGAGTACGTCACGGCGTTCGCGTTCCTGCAGGTGGTATTCATCACGGTGGACTTCGGCCTGCAGATGACCGCCGCGACCATGCTTTCCGACCCGAAAACCGACGCGCCCGCGGTCTTGGGAAATTTGGTGAGTTTGCGGGTACTCACCGCGGGGGCGGCGGCCGTGGTTGGCGGGGGGCTGCTCTGGATGATGCCGTTTCCCCTGGCGGTTAAAATCGGCGGGAGCATCTTGACGGTGAGTTTTGTGGCAGCCGACGCCGTGGCCGTGCTCACCGGCTTGTTTCAATACCGCTTGACCATGACGCCGGTGGCCCTGGCCGAGGTGGCAAGCAAGGTGTTGCTCTTGGCCGGAGTGGCGGTTGCGGTGTGGAATGGCCTTGGCCTGCTCGGCATCATGGCGGTCACCGCGGGCGCGAGTTTGGTGCAGGCGATTGCCCTGCTGTACATCGCGCGGAAAATTTTTCCGTTCCGGTGGCGCGTGGATTGGCCGGTCTGGCGCAAAATTTTCCAGACCACCTGGCCGCTGGCGGTTACCATCGCGCTAAATTTGGTCTACTTTAAAATGGACACCGTGATTCTGTCGCTCACCCGCGGCTCAAACGAGGTGGGTCTGTACGGCGCGCCCTATCGGATCCTGGAGCTTGGCATCCACCTCGGCTACCTCTTCTTGGGCCTGATCCTGCCGCTCCTGTCGCGGGCGGCCGCAACCAACGACCAACCGCGCTTCACCCGCCTGCTGCAGCGCGGCTTTGACGGCATGGCGGTTGCCGCCGTGCCTTTCGTCGTGGGCGGAGGGTTGATTTCCCAACCGCTGATGGTGCTCGTGGCGGGAGAATCGTTTGCGGCCGCCGCTCCCCTCCTGGCCATTCTCCTGCTGGCTACCGGGATCATCTTTCTCGCCGCGGTGTTCGGCTACGCGGTGGTTGCGCTGGGAAAACAACGCCGCCTGATTCCCTGGTACGCGGCCAACGCCGTCGTGAGTTTGGCAGCCTACGGGTGGCTGATCCCGCGCTTTGGGGCCCTGGCGGCGGCGTGGCTGACGGTCGGCAGCGAACTGGTCATTCTGATTGCCGCGGCCGTGGTCACCTACCAGCAAACGAGGCAACTGCCGCGCCTGCGCGTCGCGGCGTTAGCGCTGGTTTCTGCCATACCCATGGCTGGAGCGGTGCTGCTGACGCCGAC
>CAYJVS010000147.1:0-1985 GCA_964373635.1 uncultured Gammaproteobacteria bacterium | reverse complement strand
TTCCCGCTCGGCTGGTGCCGGTTTTCTCCCAGCTGTTCAGAGTTTGGCCGCCAAGCGATCCGGCGGTACGGCGCGGGTCGCGGGTTGGTGCTGTTCTTGGCCCGGCTGGGGCGCTGCCACCCGTGGCATGCGGGGGGGTATGATCCGGTGCCGGAAACGCATAATGTCCCGCGTCGCACGGTAACGACGCCCGATTCGTCGGACGTCATCGTCGTACGTCCCGATTGGACGCCGCCGTACGACGCCCAACGAAACGGGCCTCATGACCCTTTGACGTCAGACGATTGACGGACAGTACCCATGGCCCAGCTCTTCCACCTCCTCTTCTACCAGCCAATTTTCAACCTGTTAGTCGCGCTCTACAACTGGATGCCCGGCCACGATTTGGGCGTCAGCATTTTGCTCCTCACGTTTTTGTTGAAGCTGGCGTTGTACCCGTTGACCGCCAAGACCTTGCACGCCCAGCGGGAGATGCAAAAGCTCCAGCCGCAAATCGCCCAGCTCCAGCGGCAGCATAAGGGAAATAAGGAGCAGCTCTCGCGCGAGATGATGGCGCTGTACGCCCGCGAGAAAGTCAGTCCCTTTTCTTCCTGCTTGCCGCTCTTGATCCAGCTGCCGTTTTTAATCGCGGTGTACCAGGTGTTCATCAACGGCCTGCGGTCGGGCGATAGCCTCACGGCGCTCTATTCCTTTGTCGCCAATCCGGGCCAGCTGAACGTCGTGGCTTTCGGTTTTCTCAACCTCGCGAGCTCCAGCCTGCCGTTGGCGGTGCTCGCTGGCGCCGCCCAGTTTTGGCAAGCCAAGATGATGCAGACGCGCCGGCCCGTGGTGCACGGCCCGGGGACCAAGGACGAGGATATGGCCGCCGCCATGAGTACGCAGATGGTCTATGTGATGCCGGCGGTCACCGTGCTGATCAGCGCCAGCTTGCCGGCGGGGCTGGCATTGTATTGGCTGGCGACGACGCTTTTGACCGTCGGGCAGCAATACCTGGTTTTGCGGCCGAAGCCTTCAGCGCTGCCCCCGGCCGGAGCCGCATGAGCATGAGACCAAAAGACCCTCCCATTGGGAAAGGTCTTTTTCGGTCAAGGGTGGGGTTAAAAAATTCGTTCTTTGCCCACGATCATGCGGAGTTTGGCCGGGACGACCTCAACCGCTACCGGGGTTTTCAACACCCGTTCGCCGTCGGTTATCACCGTCACGGATTTCCCGCCAAGAATTTTTACGCGGCGGCAGGGCAAGATGCTGGGCGGTCCGTCCCGGCCGCGCCGGCGCCAAAACGCCCCGCGCCGGGCCGCGGGCTGGATCAACGCTTCCAGCCGCCCGTCGCTGGGATTGAAGCGCCGGTGGTCGGTTGCCCCTGCCCACGCGGCCGGTTTGAGGTTGCAAATATGCACGGCGTAGGGGCCGTCGGACGGCGAAACCTGGTAGGCCTCGTCCAGTTCCAGGGTGACGCGGCTGGCCGGCAGCGTGAGGCCGGTAAGAAAGTAGGTATGGTTGGCTTTGCCGACGTCCAGCCGCATCAGCCGGCGGGCGGCAACGACATCAGCGGCGGCCTCGGCCGGCGGAATCCCCAGGGCGCGGGCGATGTCGGTCTTGGGCCCCAGGGGAATGTGGCCGACGGTGACCTCGTCGTGGCGGATGACTTCATTCACGACGGTAATGAAGGTCCCGTCGTTGCCGACCGCCACGATCGTGCGCACGCCGCCGGCGACCTCGTCGCGGATGAGTTCGCGCAGGTTTTTGAGCGGCGAGAGGCGGCTGATCTTGCCGCCGATGCCCAAATCGGTCAACCGCGTTTCCACCCGCGCGAGCTGGTGCTGGTACGCCTTATCCAAGAGATACGCGTCGTAGAGGTAGAGGTACATAGTGGGCGCGTCTGCGTCGGACGGTCTGGAGGCCCGTCTTTTTCATCGTCAAGCGTCTTGGCGGGACGGAAACGAGGCCCGTAACGTCTGACGTCAGACGGTGACGTGCCCCTCACC
>CAYJVS010000146.1:0-1987 GCA_964373635.1 uncultured Gammaproteobacteria bacterium | reverse complement strand
GATCCGCGGAGCTGAAAGTTAGTCATCTGGTGGTGAGTTCAATCCGCTGGGCCGCGAACGTGGCCGCTTGGTAGGGGTCGGTGCCGTTCAGAATCGCGTCAATCAGGTCGCGCACGATGCTTTCGGCCGTGGGCGCGTCGTAGCCGTAGTACCAACTTCTGGCCGTCAGGACTTGGCTGGCGAAGGGGGAAATCGCGTCGTTGGCTTTCTGTTCGTTGATCAGCGCGCGCAGCGCCGTGGGTTTGCCGGTGGCGGCGAGGTAACCGCGGACGTTTTCCGGCCGGCTGGCAAACAGCAGAAAATCCCAGGCCTCGTTGGGGTAGCGGGTGCGGCTGGAAACCGTTTCCACCCAATAGTTGGCCAGGTTAACCTCGCGCCCGCCGGCAATTTGCGGCAGCGGGATGATGCCGAAGTTCAGCCGGCCTTGGCTGATGGCGCGGATTTCCGCGACGTCAAAACTGTAACCAAAGGTCATGGCCGCGCGGCCGTTGGCAAACGCGGTGAACGCCTCCGGCAATTGAGCGTTCCAGGTGTAGACTTGCTTGGTCGGGTTGGCGAAATCGGTGTAAAAACGCAGCGCTTCCACGCCCGGATGATACGCCCCCTCGCCCCGCTGTCCGACGTGAAATTGCACCGCCCCGTTTTCCGCCATCAACTGGGTGCCGTTTTGCAGCATCAGGAGCGCCACCAGATCAACGGCCCGCCGGACATTGCGGCTGGTGCCGAGCGTCACCCCCGACTGGGCCAATTCACCCGCGGTGGTTCGATACGTCAGCTTGGTGACCGCCTCTTGGAATTCCTGCCAGGTGGTCGGCGGCAGCGGCAGGCCGGCGAGGTTGAACAGTTCGCGGTTATAGAACAGCGCCAGGGTGTCCACCGACAGCGGCAGGCCCCAGATGTTGCCGTTCAGCACCACGTCGCGCAGCACCGTGTCCACGTACTGGGCTTGGAGAGCGCCGAGGTTGAGCGTGGGCATGGTGCGCTGTTCAATGATGGTTTCCTCTTTGAGTCCGAGCGACCGTTGCGTCAGCTGGTAAGCCAGCGTCACCGACGCGGGCATCGGCTGCAAGAACCCTTCGCGCTGGTAGAAGCGGAGCCAACCGATCGGCAGGGCAATCAAGTCGGGCGCTTGGTTTTTGGCGTAGGCGTTCAAGAGCTGGTCGCGGAGTTCTTCAAAGCGCAAGGTCCGGACGTTGACGGCAATGTTGGGGTGGATGGCGCGGTAGCGGTTGATGATGTCTCCAAAATCGCCCGGGCTGTCCCAGACGCGCCAGTAGTTCAGCGTCACCGGCTGCAAGAGCTGGCGGACTTTGGACGGCAACAGCTTGCAGCGAAAACCGGCCAAGGGGAGGAGGGCGAGGAGAAGCAGAAACCCCAGGAGAGCTTTCTTTGATGGTGCGGGCAACATAGGACGGATGTGCAATAGCATCAGGAAATTCCAAATTCCAAGCACCAAATTCCAAACAATATCCAATAACCAAAACCGAAAACTCCGATGGTTTTGAACATTGTTATTTTAGATTTAGGATTTATTTGGAATTTGGGATTTGGTGCTTGGAATTTATCGCTTTTAGGGTTTCTCCGGTCCGTTCAGGCGCTGGGCCAAGTGCGCGCGCAGCGCTTCCCCAATGCCGCCGTCGCGCAGGGCAAATTCCAGATTGGCGGAAATCCAGCCGAGTTTGTTGCCCATGTCGTAGTACTCGCCGGCGATGACTTTGCCGTAGATCGGCCGGCGGGCGAGCAAATTGGCAATCGCGTCCACCAGCCAGAGTTCGCCGCCTTGTCCCAACGCGGTTTCGGCCAGGGCATCAAAAATGTCGGGGGTAAAAACGTAGCCGCCCAGCGACGCGATGCGGCTGGAGGTTTTCTCCGGGCCGGGTTTTTCCATGATGGCGTTGATTTGGTAAACATCTGGCTGCACCTCGGGCCCTTCAATGATGCCGTAGCGTCTCGTGCCGGGGTCGTCGGTGCGCTGGAGCGTAATCAC
>CAYJVS010000145.1:0-2048 GCA_964373635.1 uncultured Gammaproteobacteria bacterium | reverse complement strand
TGCGCGAATTTTTTTATACCACCGCTGGGGCAACAAGTATTGACATCATGCAGGCGCGGTCTACCGCCTGCGGCTGGTGCTTGGTATTCCCTCGATGATCTTGGGGCTTGCGGCGGGTTATTTTCCCGCTCTCGGCGAGCGGGAAAATAATAAAGCTCCTCCGGACAAGCGGGCGGAGGAGCCTTAATCGTGGACAAGGGCGGGATGTTTACCCGGGACCGGCAGCGGTTGGCGGCGGCACTGTTTCCACCGGCTTACTGAAACCCTCGCCGAGCTCAAAGTCAACCTTGTACTGCTCGCGGTAGACCGGCGCAAACTCATTGCCCGAGAGCTGATTATTGAGTTCTTGACGAATCTCGTACAACTGCTGAACTTCGGCCATGAGTTCGTCGGTTGGCACGCGGTCTTTCAATAGCTGTTCGATGGCGGCAATTTGGGTTTTGTAGAGGCTGGAAATTTCCTCGGCAATCGTCATATCCTCGCCTGCTTTTTTGCGCTGCACGATGAACCGCTCCAAATTCCGCAAATCGCGCTTAGCCTGGGTGATGCCGCCGCGCACATCCAATCCGGCCCGCAGCGCCTGCACCGCCAACTGCGCGTCGTCAATCACGTCACGGACTTTGTCAAACTCATCCAGCGCCGCTTCCGCGTCTTTGCCCGCCAGGCTGACGACCTTATCCATCGCGGCCTTCAGTTCCACAACTTTGGTTTCGGCTTCTTTCGCCAGCTCCGCGATGCCGGAAACTTTGCTCCGGTCGGCCCGGCGTTTCAGCTGCGAGAACGGAATTTCAATTTGCACCCGGATTTGGCGCTTGCCTTGCTTGATGAAGGGACAGACCTCGTTGAGTAACCGCGGCATATTGCGCGCCCAATCCTCCATTCCCTCGCCGGATTCCCAGATCGTGCGCATGACTTCTTCAAATTCCTGAAAGCTCTTGCCTTCGGACGCCTCCAGTTTCGCCAGCGCTTCCTCAAACGCTTGCATTGTTTTTTCCACTACCCCTGGGAACGGAATCCCGCAGGTCTTCAAGCCGCGCCGCATCCGATCCATCTCGCGGCGCATCCGCTGCGCCTGCCGCTTCATTTCCTTGGCGTTGCGCTGGGCTTGTCGGAAGAGCTCCTCGTCGCTGGGGCCGGAGATCACCACCGGCCCGGCCGGGCCAGGCGGAAATCCGCCGTCCGGGTAGTACGGCGGGTACGGCCCGCTCGGATAGGGGGTGCCGGCCGGATAGGGCGAACCGCTTGGCACCGGGTATGGCGCGCTGAACGTGCCACAGCTTAACCCATCGGCGGTAGAATCGAAGCCCGAGTTGGGGTACGGTTGCGGCGGCACGCTCGCGGTGCCCAAGAAGAGGAATCCTTTCAAGGTTTCAATGTCGCCTTGCGTGACCGACCCGTCGTCATTGACGTCAGCCGCGTCCAGGCAGGACAGCCCGCCGCCCTGGAACAGGAACCCGCTGATGACGGAAATGTCAGAAACGTTGACGCGGCCGTCGCCGTTGGCGTCACCGCGGATAAACGGACGATTGCCCGGTCGCTCGGGATATGACGGAGGAACGGGCGTACCGGTCGGGGTCGGGTACGCGGTTGGATATGGCGTGGGATATGGAGTTGGGTACGGCGTCGGAGATGGATACGGGTAACCGTTGCACGATGAGGTCTTTTTGATGCACGCGTTGTTGCACATCCACTCGTCGTCCAAGCAGCGCGGCGTACCGGAATAACAGCTCTGCGTGGTGGGAATGCAGGCGCCATTGCAAGTGTAGTAACCACTGGGACAGCTCGTGCCACCGGTACTCTCAGCCGGACAGTTCTCGGCCTTGTAGTTGGCGCCGTTGGTCAGGTAACTGGGATAATTGTAATCGCACCGGCGTTCGTTGTTAAGCTGGCAGTAGCGGCGGCCCGACTGATCCCAGCGGCTGTACGCAAACCCCGGGCAGGAATTCGCGTCGCCAGGATAGGTGGTGCCGCCCGTACTGCCGCAGGATTCCGAGTTATTCTTGCAACGATTCTCCGAATTACACCAGTACTGGCTGCCCAGGCAAGCC
>CAYJVS010000144.1:0-2123 GCA_964373635.1 uncultured Gammaproteobacteria bacterium | reverse complement strand
CTCTCCCGGAGGGAGAGGGTTGGGGTGAGGGCCCTGCTTCCCCGATCCAGGTGCGGGGTTGTTCCCCGCCCGGCATTCACGGCAGCCTGCTACCGCGGACTGCCGGATCTGCCGGCGGGAACCAAAAACGACGGGAAACCCCGCCGCAACACCAGCCAGAACGTCAGATCCTCTGGCAAATTGTCGACCGAGGTAAAGATTTGGCGTGGGGTTGTAAACTCCCTCTACCCCTGGGGACCGGGCCAGGGATTTGCTCGCCCGCCTCTGGGAGGATGGCTCCCACAAACGGACGAACATCGCACTGGCGCTGCCGCCTCGGGGGTGGCACCGCGATGACACCGTCACATCTTGATTTCAATGTCAACGCCGGCGGGCAAATTCAGGTTCGTCAAGGCGTCAACGGTTTTGGGCGTCGGATCCATGATGTCGAGCAACCGCTTATGAATCCGCATCTCGTATTGGTCGCGGCTGTTTTTGTGGACAAACGTGGATTTGTTAATGGTGTATTTCTTTTTCTCCGTCGGCAGCGGGATGGGGCCCACCACCACCGCGCCGCTCCGCACGGCCGTGTCAATGATGGTGCGGATGGACTGGTCGGCAATCTTGTGGTCGTAGGCGCGGATTTTTATCCGAATCCGCTGGCGGCTTTCTTCGGCTTCCGACGCCAGTGGGGACGGTACCACGGCCGTTTTCGCCGCTGCTCTTGTTTTGGAGGCAACCGCCGTCATAGATACGATTGGACACGGATATTGGCAATGGACATGGGATCCCTCGATCCCGCTTCGCGGGACTCGGGATGACCCCGCGGCCGCGGGATCACTTAATGATTTTCGTTACCACGCCGGCGCCGACGGTGTGACCGCCCTCGCGGATGGCAAAGCGCTGCTTTTCCTCCAGCGCCGAGGCGACGATCAGTTTGATTTTCAGCTTCACCGTGTCGCCGGGCATGACCATTTCAACGCCGTCGGGCAGCTCAATCTCGCCGGTGATGTCGGCGGTGCCAATGAAAAACTGCGGCTTGTATCCCTTGAAGAACGGCTTGTGGCGGCCGCCCTCTTCCTTGGTCAGCACGTACGTTTCGCCTTCAAATTCGGTGTGCGGCGTGATGCTGCCGGGTTTGGCCAAGACCATGCCGCGGTCAACTTCCTCTTTCTTGACCCCGCGCAAGAGGATGCCGGCGTTGTCGCCCGCCTCGCCCTGGTCCAGGGATTTGTTGAACATCTCAATGCCGGTGACGGTGGTTTTCTTCGTCTCGCGCAGACCCACCAGCTCCACCTCGTCGTTGAGCTTGATATGGCCGCGTTCGATTCGGCCGGTCACCACGGTGCCGCGCCCTTCAATTGAGAAAATATCTTCAATCGGCATTAAGAAGGGCTTGTCCTTGTCTCGTGTGGGCGCGGGGATGTAAACGTCCAGCGCCTTGAGCAGCTCTTCAATCGGCTTGGCGGCGTCGGCGTCCGCCGGATTCTCCAGGGCCTTCAGCGCGGAACCGCGAATCACCGGAATCTTGTCGCCCGGGAATTCGTACTTGGTGAGCAGTTCGCGCACTTCCTCCTCGACCAAATCCACCAGCTCCTTGTCTTTGACCTGGTCAACCTTGTTGATGAATACCACGACGTACGGCACGCCGACCTGCCGCGCCAACAGAATGTGCTCGCGCGTTTGCGGCATGGGTCCGTCCGTGGCGGCCACGACCAAAATCGCGCCGTCCATTTGGGCCGCGCCGGTCACCATATTTTTGACGTAGTCGGCATGCCCCGGACAATCAATGTGGGCGTAGTGCCGCGCCGCCGTTTCGTACTCAACGTGCGAGGTGTTGATGGTGATGCCGCGCGCCTTTTCCTCGGGCGCGTTGTCAATTTGGTCCACCGTCTTTTGCTGCGCCTTCAAACCATGCTTATTGAGGTACGTCAAAATCGTCGCGGTCAGCGTGGTTTTGCCGTGGTCAACGTGACCGATGGTCCCGACGTTGAGGTGCGGCTTGGTTCGGATAAATTTTTCCGCCATGGTAGTTGGGAGAAATTAGGTTATTAGAAAACAAAATTTTTGTTGATTGAGACAAATTTTAATCATTCCCCAATTATAGAGAGAACGCGGGGAATTGTCAAATCAAACTTGGGGAA
>CAYJVS010000143.1:0-2128 GCA_964373635.1 uncultured Gammaproteobacteria bacterium | reverse complement strand
TCTGACGGCTGACGAAACGGGCATCGTTACCGTTCCACAAAGACCGCGGACGATGATGGAACGGGCATCGTAACCGTGGACATTTACCGTAATCCGTATGACTTCACGTGTCATCATGGCTATTGCCGCGGCCATTGGCGTCGGTAATGCCGCCGTGACGTGGGCTGCCTTCACCCCGTCCGTTTGGCAGTACCGCAAGCCGATTACCGTGCAGCAGACCGGCTACGTCCGCCTCAACCTTGACGCCGAGGCCTTTGCCGGCTTGCTGCCGGACCTGCGCGATCTGCGGGTCATTGACGGCACCGGTGTTGAGGTGCCGTTCAAGCTCGTGGTGGAGCGGGAGGCGGGCCAGGTACTGCCGCGGCGGGTCGCCGTCTACAACAACGCCTACACGCCCGGGCAGTTCCAGTCGTTTGTGGTGGACCTGGGGGCGAGCGTGCCACCGCACAACTGGCTGAGGATTCTGACCCCGGAGCGGAACTTCCAGAAGCTCGTGGAGATTGCCGGCAGCGACGACGGGGTGAACTGGCAAATACTCCGGTCCGAGGGTTACATCTTCGGCCACGCCGAACCGCGCCGCAACTTCGCCGCCCAGGAGACGACGTTGACGTACCCGCGGGCCACCTTCCGTTACCTGCGGGTGAAAATAATTTCGGAGACGCCGTTTGCCGTCAGCGGCGCGGAGGTGACCGAGCGCGTGGCGCCGAGCGCTAAGGAGATCACCTTCACGCCGGCATTCTCCCAGGCCGAGGATGCGGCGGCGCAGTCGTCCCTGCTCACGCTCGATTTCGGGCAGGCTGGCCTGCCGACGAACGCGGTCAAGCTCGTCACCGACACGACGGTGAACTTCAGCCGGCCGGCGGAAATTTACGCGTCCGACGACGGTACGAACTGGCGGCCGATTGGCTCAGGCAACCTGTTTAGGATCATACAGCCGAAGTTCACCGGCGCCAACTTCCGGCTGTCGTACCCGGAAACCGCCGCGCGGTACCTGCGCATTGCCGTCTACAACGGTGACGACCAGCCGATCCCGTTCATCGCCGCGGTCGCCAGCGGCACGTTGCGTAGCGTCGTGTTCAACGCTCAAGCCGGCGCGTCCTACTTCCTCTACTACGGCATCCCATCAGCCGCCTACGCCGAGGTGCGTTACCCGATCTACGACCTCGAGCGGCTCTTCCCGTACCTGGAGGTGCCCGGAGCCGCCGGTGCGACCCTCGGGTCCCAGCAGCCCAACCCCGCGTATGCTCCCCCCGCGCCACCGATCGTGCCGTTCAGTGAGCGATTCCCGTGGCTTTTGCCCAGCGTCCTCGTTGTAGTCGCGCTTGGGTTACTGGCACTGATGTTCCAATTTATCAGACGCATAAAACCCTAGCCATACGCCATGCAGGAAAAACCGACAACCGTTAAACAGAAGTCCCTCAAAGTTGAAATTCTGGAAAAGATGGGCCAGTTGGTGACCACCGGGTTCGGCATTGTCGCGGCCCTGGCCTGGAATGATTTTATCCAGCGGCTGTTTCGGACCTTTTTCCCCCGGCCTGAAGATAACCTGTGGGCAATGTTGGGATACGCGGTGTTCATTACCGTGGTGATCGTCCTGGTGACCTTTCAGATCGGCCGGCTCCTGGAACGGGCGAAAAATCAGCTCAACCAAGATAAAAAAGGCGGTCGGCGACCAGCCTCACCCCCGGCGGCTTGACACGATTTTTTTCACCCGATATAATAGGTAGTGACTGGGCATGGGAATTATCCATAAAAACGCAAGATATGGGCAACAAACTCTTCATTGGTAACGCTTCAAGCGACTGAAGGCCGTTTTTCCCTTGTTGGTGCAGCCGCTTGAACAGCGGCTTTTTTGATTTCTGAGTTTCCTGTCGGAGGCCGAGCTGGTCAACGTCATGGCCAATTCTCCTGCGGCAGCAAACACGCGGACATTGACAATTGAGTAGTGCAAGGTAACCAAGCATCTTCGTCATACCACAATGAAGCGTAAAGCTCCGGCGTCTGGCCGGAGCCGGCGCGATTCTTGTGGTCGAGAAGCAAACAAGGGTAGATGGTGGATGCCTCGACACGGCCAGCCGATGAAGGACGTAGCAGCCTGCGATAAGCCTCGGGGAGGTGGCAAGCAACC
>CAYJVS010000142.1:0-2183 GCA_964373635.1 uncultured Gammaproteobacteria bacterium | reverse complement strand
TCGGCTGGTAAAAAACTTCATTGACGAGATCACCGCCGCGTGAGGCTGGCGTGGTTTGCCACTTGCCGCCGCTTGCGCCTTGTTTGCCGTCGCCTTGATTGCCGGCCGGGCCGGGCGGCGGTTGCTTTATGGACTTGACCGGTCGCCCCCCGTCTCCTTAATGGAAGGGGAGGACGAGGAGGGGTTTTCCTCTAAATCCATGACCACCACCGTTCCCGCGTTCCTGCTCGCCGCGGCCGAGCGTTATCCTGCCCAACCCGCGTTGTGGGAAAAGGTCCGCGGCCGCTGGCACGCGACGACCTTTGGTGAGCTGAAGTCACTGGTGTTGCGCTGCGCGGCCGGTTTTCGGGCGCTTGGGGTCACGCCCGGCGATCGCGTCGCAATTTTGGCGGACAACGGTCCGGCCTGGGTCGTTAGCGACCTGGGCGCGATGGCGGCCGGCGGCATCGTGGTGCCGGTGCATGCCAGTTTCAGTCCGGCCTTAATTCAGTACGTGCTGCGCCACGCCGGTGTGCGCGTGGTGGTGCTCGGCTCTCGGCTGCAGCAAAAATTTTTGGCCAGTGCCGAACAGTTAGCCCAGCTCACGCACGTGGTGAGCATCGGCGGATCATTGCCTGCAGCCATCCGCTTGAAGGGTTCCTGGCTTCCATGGGAGGCGTTGTTGGAGCAGCGCGAGGCCGCTGACGTGTCCGTGTCGAGCGCGGCGACGGTTGCCAGCATTGTCTACACTTCCGGCACCACGGGCCTGCCCAAGGGGGTCATCCTCACCCATGGTAATTTCTTGGCCAATGTCCAAGCGGCGCTCAAACAAGTACCGGTGACGCCGCAAGACACTTTACTGTCGTTTCTGCCGTTGTCGCACGTGTTTGAGCGCACCGCGGGTTGCTACGTGCCGTTGTCCCAAGGGGCAACCGTTGCCTTTGCGGAGAGTCCGGCGACGTTGCGCGAAAACCTGCGCGAGATTCGCCCCACGATTTTAGTGTCCGTACCGCGGGTGTTTGAAAAATTCCACGACGCGATTTGGGATCGGGTCAAAGCCAGCCCGCCATTGCGGCGCCGCCTGTTCACCTGGGCGTTGCGGCAGTCCGCCGGGCGGTGGCAACGGGTGGCGGCTGATCTCTTGGTGCTGCGAAAAATCCGCCGCTTGCTGGGCGGCCACTTGCGCCTGACCATTTCCGGCAGCGCGCCGCTGCATCCTCCGCTGGCCAAATTTTTCCAGCGCGTGGGGGTTACCATTCTGGAAGGCTATGGCCTGACGGAAACTTCTCCCGTGGTCTCGGTCAATACCGAGCGGCAATTGCGGATCGGCAGCGTTGGCAGGCCGGTGCCTGGCGTCGCGGTAACCATTGCCGCCGACAAAGAAATTTTGGTGCGCGGGCCCAACGTCTGCCAAGGCTACTGGGAGGATCCGGGCGGGACCCGCGAGCTGATTGATGGCGCGGGGTGGCTGCATACGGGCGACTTGGGCTTTTTTGATCGTGATGGATTTTTGTTTATCATCGGCCGGCGGAAGGAAATGCTGGTGACGGCAGGCGGCAAAAACGTCTGGCCGGCGGTGGTGGAAAACGCGTTAAATGACGACCGGTTGATTGCGCAATCCATGGTGGTGGGGCACGGCCGGCCGCACGTGGCGGCCTTGATTGTTCCGAGTTGGGCGGAGTTGGAGCGCGAGGCGATTGTCCATGGCTGGCCCAGCGACCGCCCGGTTCTCCTGTCGCATCCCGCGGTGTTTGAACTCTATCGTCAGCGGGTTGCCAAGGCCACCGCCAACCTCCCCGACCACGAGCAGGTGCGGCAATTTGCTCTCCTCGCCGAGGAATTTTCCCAGGAGCGCGACGAACTCACCCCAACATTGAAACTCCGCCGCTCCGTCCTTGAACGCCACCATGCCAAGGCCATCACGGCATTGTACCAAATTCCTCCCCTTGCGAAGGGGAGGTGAGGAGGGGTATCCGATTTTCCCTTCTCCCATTACCACCAGCAACTTTTTCCCTCTCCTGACCGTTGGCAAAACCTCGGTGCGGTCAGCGTAGGACCCAACGGGTTTTTGCGAGCTGTTGTTTGACAACTCAACTCTGTTCTTTGGCTCTTTTTCCGCCGCGCGCGGAAGAAAGGATTGCTCATGTTTCGGATGTCGTCTCTGTTCGCGGCAGTGGTCGTGTCTCTGGTCAGCGTGTTCTGTT
>CAYJVS010000141.1:0-2297 GCA_964373635.1 uncultured Gammaproteobacteria bacterium | reverse complement strand
CCGCGGCCGCCTCGCGCGCCAGCCCGTGCACTGACATGCAGTCCGGCCGGTTGCTGGTTACCTCGACATAGAAAATAACATCCTCGGCAGGATAAATTTTTTCCAGCGGCACGCCAAGCGGCGTATCTGACGGCAGGACCCAAATTCCGCTGTGGTCCTCCCCCACCCCAAGCTCATCAGTCGCGCACAGCATCCCGCGGCTTTCCACGCCGCGGATTTTCGCTGCCGTGAGCGTCCATGTGCCGCCGGTCTTGGGGTCGCGCAGCGTCGCACCAACGGCTGCAAACGGAACAGTCTGTCCAACCTGGATATTGGGCGCACCACAAACGACCTCATACTCCTGCTTGCCATCGGTCACGCGAGCCAACCGGAGCTTGTCCGCGTTCGGATGTTTTTTAATTTCCAGAATCTTAGCCGTCACTACACCTTTCCACGCCGGTTTGACATGCTCCACCCGATCCACCGTATGCGCATGCAGCGTCAACAGCCGCGCCACCGCTTCCGGCGAGGCCGCGGTTTTCAAATGCTCTTTGAGCCAGTTGTAGGAGAGGCGGAGATCCATATTCGCGAAACGTGAACCCCTCCTCATTCCTCCCCTTATGGTAAGGGGAGGATAGGTGGGGTTAGAACTGCTGCAAAAACCTTAGGTCATTGCTATACAACAGTCGAATATCCGGAATCTGCAGGCCGGATTTCATCAGGAAGCAGCGCTCGACGCCCCAGCCAAAGGCAAAGCCGGAGTATTTTTTCGGGTCAACTTTGCCGGCTTTCAGGACGTTGGGGTGCACCATGCCGGCACCACCCAGCTCCAGCCAGCCGGACTTGCACAGCCGGCAGCTTTTCCCGTCGCACACCGCGCAGGAAATATCCACTTCGATGCTCGGTTCGGTGAACTGGAAGTGAGACGGCCGGGTGCGCATCTTCCGCTCCGGCCCGAAGAACGACTTGACGAAGTAATCCAGCGTACCAATCAGGTGCGCCATGGTTACGCCCTCGTCCACCAGCAGCCCCTCGAATTGGTAGAACATCGGCACATGCGACACGTCAATTTGGCGCCGATAGCACTTGCCGATGTTGATCATGCGAATCGGCGGCTTGTGCTGTTCCATTTCCCGCACCTGGCCGTTTGACGTATGTGGGGTCAGCACGCGCCTGCCCCATTTCCCCAGGGGTTCCGCGTCAATGAAAAACGTCTCCCACTCGTCGCGCGCCGGATGATCCGGCGGCATGTTCAGGCTGGTGAACGCGTAATGCTCCCAGTCCACCTCGGGATATTGCCCACGCTGAAAACCGATGCGCTCAAAAATCGCGGTAATCTCGTCAATCGCTTGGCTCATCGGGTGCGCGTGCCCGACGGACGGAACAATCCCGGGTTGGGTGAAATCTACCGCTGGCGCAACGGTCAGTTCCTGCCGCCGTTTTACAATCGCGGCGGAAAGCTCCGCCCGCGCGGCCTGAACCAGCGGCCCAAAAGTTTTGCGCTCCGCCACCTCCAAAGTGGCCAAGGCCCGCAACAGTCGCGTGATGCGGCCATCCCCGCGACCCAAAAACTCTACCGCAATTTTATTCAGGCTCGCCGCATCCGCCGCGGAACGAATGGCCTGCCTCGCGCGCTGGCGAAGTTCTTCCAGCTGTTCCGAAAGCGTCATACCAGGGAAATCAACGCGAACGCGGCATCGGATGCCGCTCCCGCGTGACCAGTAACAGCTCAATAAACGTCAACAAAACAATGAGGATAACGGCGTTCAGCGCGGTGAGCAGCCGCCAACTTTGTAACGCCAACGCCACCACGATCAAGGTGGCAAACAGCAGCGCCTGGCGGGTGCCCACGCGCGCGCACGCTACCGGCGACAGACGGCCTAAAATCTTTGACTGCAATAGATACGTGCCAAGGTAAATCCCGCCCGTGACGGTGAAAAACAGACTGGAAAAAAAATAGACTAACGCGATGCGCCCGCCTTGTTCAGGACTGATGGTGGTAACCACCATCCACCACGTTACCGCCGCGGCAATAGTTCCCGCTAGGATAAAAAAATTGTACCAACCGGGGCGCATAGGTAATTGCAAATTGCAAATTGCAAATTGCAAATTGATTATACCCCAACACGGCGGTGTCACGCAACGTATGACCCACCCATCACCCCTCAGGACGATCGAAAACTAAAAATACTATTTGGCGCGCCGACGCCGGCGGCCGTGAGCGGGCGGGGGTGTGAAGGGCCGTCGTTTGTTCGCTTCCGCTCGCCGCACCAGAAAGGTGCTCGGCGTCCGATAGCGCGTTAGCCGGCGGTTGACCC
>CAYJVS010000140.1:0-2312 GCA_964373635.1 uncultured Gammaproteobacteria bacterium | reverse complement strand
TTCGCTTCGAAATTTGGAATTCTCGCCACGAAAGCGAGTTTCGCAGAGGTCCCTCAACCATATTTATCCACACCTCATCGTCTTGACGCCGCCGTGAACGCCGCGGTACGCTAGGTGCACCTTTACAATTCGTCTGGTTGGTACGAAGTGCTGTGCGATTCAGCCGCTGACCCGCAACGGTAATCTCCGCCTCTGGCGGATAAGCCCGGTCGAGATCAGCCAGACATCGTTTTCGTAACTCTTCGAGGTGTGAGAGTTGCGCCGTCAGCGTCGTTCCGCCGGCCGCGAGCATGACTGACTGCCTCTTCCTCGAAGGAAGAGTATTTTTTTATGCGCAAGCTCTCCCTTGGCGCGCTGGTCGTCATCATGGCCTTGCTGCCGGCGGCAGTCGGCACGGCCGAGGTTTCTCCCGCCGCCATCGCGTATTTGCAGGCCCAGCCGCCGTCACCGTGGATTACGCTGGCGCTGGCGGCCGCGCGCGTCCAGCCGCTTGCCACCGACCATCTCCGCGCCGTGTCCGGCAGCGCGGCGAACGACTACGCCAAGACCATCCTGGCCGTGGCCGCGGCCGGTGAAAACCCGGCCACCTTTGGCTCGATTGACTCTGTGGCCAAACTGCGATCCTTTGCCGTTGGCGGCCAGCTGGGCGATCCGAATTTTCTCAACGACGATGCCTGGGGGATTTTGGCCCTCTCGGCCGCGGGTGTGGCCACAACCACGCCCGAAATCATGGCGGCGAGAGATTTCCTCATGGCCCACCAAAATTCCGACGGCGGCTTTTCGTTCGCGGCCGGCGGATCCAGCGACACCGACACCACGGCCGTGGCGATCCTGGCGCTGGTGGAAGCCGGGGTAGCGCCAACGCGGCCGGAACTTGCCGCCGCGGTGAGCTATTTGAAAACGGTCCAAAACGCCGACGGCGGCTTTCCTTACCAGCCAAGGGGAGAATCCAATGCCAACTCCACGGCCTGGGTCCTTTGGGCCATCCGCAAGCTGGGACAAAACCCCGCGGCCTGGACCACCGAAGCTACGGCTGACCCGTTGGGTTTTCTGGCAACGCTGCAAAATCCCGACGGTTCGTTCGCGTGGACGCGTTCCGTGCCGGGCGCGAATCTGTTGGCCACCCATGACGCGGTGATCGCGCTTTCCGGCGCCACCATGCCGGTGGGCTATTTCCGGCCGCCGGCCGCGACCGATGCCGGGTACGCGTTTCGGCTGGAGGGACGTGATGGCACAATCTGCGACCAGCGAATCACCGGCCAGACCGCCTATGATTTGGTGGTCAACGGCGCCGGCGTCTGCCACTACACCTTTAGCGGCAAAATCTTTGAGGGTCTGGGGTTCATGCTGCAGCAGGTCAACGACGTGCGCGCCGAGGGTTTTGCCGCCTGGCTCTATTTGGTCAATCACGTGCCGGGAAAGCTCGGGCTTCAAGGATACCGCCTCACGTCTGGCGACGACATCTTGATTTATTTTGACCCGGATTACCGCACGCTGGACTACCGGGACTATGATCGTCCCCTCGCCTTGGAGATTGCGCCTTCGGTGGTAAGCGGGCAAGCGGTGGCGGCCACGGTGCGGACGTTTCGGGAGGGGCAATGGGTGGCGTTGCCCGGGGCAACGATTGTCGGCGCGGGCAATGCCGTGACCACCGACGCCAACGGCACGGCGAGGCTCCAGTTGGCGGATGGGGTCTACCAGCTTGCCGCCGAGCGCCCCGGCTTCATTCGCAGCCGGCGGCAGCGCGTGGTGGTTGGCAGCGGCGTTCCCGGCAGCGTTGGCTTGCAAGTCGAAGTCGTGGAACCCAGTCCGACGCCGGCTCCCACGCCCGGTGGCGGCGGTTTGGGCACGGTGCGGGGGTCAAGCCTCGTGTTTACGGTGACGCCCAGCGCGCTTGATTTCGGGCCGTTGTCGCCCGGTCAGCGGGCGACGCGCACCGTTGAACTGGCCAACGGCGGCAGCGCCGGGCTTGCGGTTGCCGCGCAAGTGTTTGGCGAGGGGCTGTTTGCGTCCGTGCGGCTTGACGCGCGGCCGTGGGCAAGCTATGCCCAAGCCTTGCTGCCGGCCCAGCGCGCCACGACGAGCGTCGAATTGGCCGTGCCGGACGATTACCTCGGCCGCGGCGTCAAACGCGGCGAGCTGATTTTCTGGGCGGAAGCACGTTGATGAATTATGAATCAGGAATAAGGAATCATGAATGACGGATGGGCGTGGCGACGCCTCGATTCCTATTAGGGCTGGGAAATACATAACGTTTCTCACCGGTCAGCCTTTGGCTGAAGTTCGCTCAGATTCGCGTCAGATGCGCCGCA
>CAYJVS010000139.1:0-2313 GCA_964373635.1 uncultured Gammaproteobacteria bacterium | reverse complement strand
CGAAGGGGGAGTTAGAGGGGGTGGATACCCGGTATCAAGGAGGAGTCAAAGGAGGTTGAGTGCGAATCACTCAAGGGAAGTTGGGTGGGGTAATTATTTGATGAATCGGAAAGTAGACAAGACTTTTTCCAACTGGTCAGGAGCCGCGCGAAACTCTTCTCCCGTCGTGAGTTTATGACTCAGTTGAAGGTAAAACCCTGAAGGTTCTTGGAAGTAGATAAACTTACGCGCGTGGTCGCCTCCGACTTCCCACTCTACGACACCAGCCGGCCGGCCGGCGAGCATATCATCATAGGCAAGGTTCTCGGGTGGAAGAAAACCAATCTCGCCGCCTGGGATAATAGTCACCGCATCCCGATCGGTCAGCACTTGGACAAAGACGATTCGGTCTTTTGCTGCCAAAGGTAGCAAAAAATCATTATGCAACGCGTGATTCTCCACATAGATTTGAATTCGTACTTTGCATCGGTGGAACAGCAGGCCAATCCCCTGCTGCGCGGCAAGCCGGTGGGCGTGTGCGCGTATTTGCCAAAAACCGCGCGCGGCGACGGGTGCATCATTGCCTCGTCCATCGAAGCCAAAAAGGTCGGCGTGAAAACCGGCATGCGGATTTCCGATGCCAGAAAAATTTACCCCGGTATCATCCTGGTACAAAACGAACCCGCCAAATACCGCAGCACGACGGAAACAATCTTTGGCATCCTCGCCCAATACACCGACCGCGTGGAACCCTACAGCATTGACGAGGCATTTTTGGATTTGACGGGATGGGTACAAACTTATCGCAGCCCCGACCCCCTCTATCTCCCCCTTGGTAAGGGGGAGAAAATACCCCATTCTCGTTGGGAAGAGCGAAAGCGGCTTCCTCCCCTTACGAAGGGGAGGGTAGGTGGGGTTACGGAGTTCCAAACCGCCTCCTACATCGCGCAAGAAATCCAGCAACGCATCACCACCGAGGTTGGTGAGTGGCTGCGGGCGTCCATCGGCATCAGCTTCACGCGCTGGCTGGCGAAATTCGGTTCGGATATCGCGCCTAAGGGTGGGGTGCTAACCATTACACCTGACAATCTTGAGAAAATTTTGGCCAGCGTCAAAATCACCGAAGCCTGGGGCATCAAGCACCGCACTGCCTGGCGGCTGTGGCAGTTGGGCATCGCGACCCTCAATGACTTGCGCCGTTACCCCGTCGCCAACCTGCTCGCCTGCTTGGGCAAACCCGGCTACTACCTCTGGGCTAATGTCAACGGCGTTGAAGTTGATGGCGTCCATGCGATGGAACAAACACAACCCAAATCCATCGGCCACTCGTATTGTATCCCCAAGCGCACGGCTAACCCT
Source organism: uncultured Gammaproteobacteria bacterium (assembly GCA_964373635.1). Taxonomy (GTDB): domain Bacteria; phylum Patescibacteriota; class Patescibacteriia; order Buchananbacterales; family GWA2-38-13; genus VMFR01. The sequence continues at coordinate 975 of CAYJVS010000139.1, read as the reverse complement.
GGCTATCTGCGTCCGATTCTTGCCAAGCTATGCGAGAAGACCGGCCGGCGGCTGCGAGCTGCCGGACTTGAAGCCAACGGCATTATGGCCTGCTGCGGCATAGTTCATGGCCACGGCGTGGGCGGGCAACGCCGCGTACCCACTCCCCTCTTCACCACACCGGCGATCTTCAAAGCGGCCGACGCGCTGCTCTTTGCCCGCCCGCTACCCGATGTTGCCACCATGCTTGCCATCAGCGTCACCGATTTAACGCCGCTGTCGGGGCAGCAGTCACTGTTTGCCGACGTGCTCAAACCAAAAAATCTGGCCATGGCCGCCGATCGGCTCAACGACAAGTACGGCGAACACACCGTTATGGCCGGCGCCATGTGGGGCACGTCGCACAATGCCCTCGACCGCGTCGGCTACCGCAAAACTGTCGCGATCCCCACAATCCCCACTACCATCAGCTATACCGCTGAACCGACTTAATCAGGTTATGTCAAAACTCATTTTCTCCCCCTTGCGAAGGGGGAGTTCGAGGGGGTAACGGGATTTTGACATAAGTCCTCTATAACCATCACTCACCTCATAGCTGCCGACTTGACACGCTCCTTTGATAATATACAATAGTATATACAATGATACTAATTCATAACGAAGCCAAAAACCCATGCCGAAGTTCAAAACGGCGAAGCTCCACCCGTCCGACCACCAGCAACTCCTGCATGAATTTTTCGTCGCGGTCGCCGGCCTCAAGACCGTGCTGGAAACGGCCAACTTCTTCAAGGACCTGCTCTCGGTGACGGAAACCACCATGCTCGCCCGCCGGCTCAAGGTGGCCGCGCTCTTGGAAGCCGGTAAAACCTACGACCAGATCGCCGCGGCCATGGACATCAGCAAAACCACCATCGCGCGGGTGCAGCGCTGGCTGGAGAATGGCCACAACGGCTACCGCGTGGCGTTGGAACGATTGGCGGCGGCCAAACGGCGGTA
>CAYJVS010000138.1:0-2316 GCA_964373635.1 uncultured Gammaproteobacteria bacterium | reverse complement strand
GCCAGGCGGTGGGGATTGGCAACGCCGATCTGGCGCGGCTCGACGGCAGCGCCCGCCGACGCCGCGATCCCAAACTGGTAACACGCCTCGGCGGACAATTTGTGCTGGCCGTTGAGCAGCGCGGCGCGTTATCGTACGTTCACCCGGGCAGCGGACGCCGTTTTTCCATCCCCGATCCTCGAGCCTGCCAAAAGCTGGCCCGCCAAATCGGCATCACCATCACCGCGGCCCGACTCCGGCAAATTCCGTTTAATGCGCTACAAATTACCGCCGACCCCCTCTACGATCGGGTCGCCACGGCCAAGCTGCAAAACGGGACGATGCAGCCGGGCCGGGACGCCGACCAGATTCTGCCGATCGCATCGCTGACCAAGCTCGCAACCGCGCTGGCGCTGCGGGAACTCCAACCCGATTGGAAAAAAACCGTTACCATCACCGAATCCGACATCGCCTACCCCAAACAGTTTGTCGGCCCGCGCGACGTGACCAGTGAAATTGCCTTCGCCGCGGGCCAGACGGTGACGATTGCCGACCTATGGACGGCGATGCTTTTAGCTTCTTCTAACCAAGCCGCGGCGCTCTTGGCCAAACACAGCGGTCTTAAGCCTGAAGAATTTGTCGCCGCGATGAATGTCCAAGCGCAACACCTGGGATTACGCAAAACTGTCTTCAGCGAACCCAGCGGCCTGGATTTGTCCAACGTCAGTACCGCCAACGAAATGGCGGCCTTGGCTGCTGCCGCCTTCAATGATCCGCTCATTGCGAGCACCTCCGTGCTGCGCCACGCCACGATTACCGCCGAGACCGCCAGCGGTACGGTCACGTTGATTCCGGTCACCAACCGCAATTACTCGCTGTTGGAATTTGGCGTGGACGGCGCCAAAACCGGATTTTTGATTGAAGCGCAACGCACGGCCGCCGTCCGTAAAGGCGACACCATCGCCGTGGTGCTCCACGCTCGGAGCATGAAGGAACGCAACCGATTACTCCAACAACTCCTGGCGCAGCCGTAAAAAGCTTATTTCCGGTATGCCTGTTGACGTTTCAATCCCATGGGCTACAATGGAAGAAAGCACCTTAACCCATAAGCCGCCGTCCAGCTCACCTTAGCAAATTCAAGACCCGCTGGCATGGCGGCTTTTCCTTTGGGTTAAAAATTCGGTTCTTCCGACTTTCCCGTGGGTCAGACCGGCACCGTGAGCAGGTCATACACTCCCTCCCCCACCTCTCCTCCCCCTCCCTCATGGGGAGGGGGAGGATTAAGGAGGGGGTGGCAAGATTTATTTGCTCTATCCCGCAAGGGGTTCCCCGCCTACGTCGGACTTCGGCGGGCAGGCCCGCCCAAGGCGGACAGGCAAGAGGGTTGTGAACCCCCTTGGTCGCCCCGCGGCGCGGGGCGAAAACGAGCGACCCCGCGGCCGCAGGGGAGCGAGTTTATGTAACCCTTCCAAAACTTTAGGCGTAAACCATGTGGTGAATGAGTGTAAGGGAGGGTTGGGGTGAGTTATGCATGGCGCGCGCCTGACCTCGTTGTGGCTTATAATTAATTTTTTTCACGCCAAACTCATAACTCCCCTTCGTCCCCGCTTACCTTATCCTCCAGAGGCGGATTCGCCTTTGGCGAACGAGGGGAGTCCGGCGCAAACGGTCGCCAAGAGACTGCGCATTGCCCACACCAATGTCGGAAGAGCCAAAAAATTCCGTGTCCTTGATTCTTGATACTTGATTCTCTATTAATCCGGGTATGCGCCGCGATCCGCTCATCTACATCAGCCTCGCCATCGGCAGCCTGTGTTTGCTGGGGTTGGTGATTTTAGGCCTGGTGTGGCTGCGCTGCCCGGGCGGAAGCTGCCTCACCACCACACCCCCGTTTACGACGATCGTCAATTTTGACGAGTGCGCCGCGGCCGGTTACCCAATTATGGAATCCTACCCCCGCCAGTGCAAAACTGCGGACGGCCGATCGTTCACCGAGGAGGTGGGAAATGCGTTAGAGGTTGCCGACCGCATCTACGTTGACTACCCCCAGCCGAACACGGTAATCACCAGCCCCCTGCGGGTGACCGGCGCGGCGCGCGGCGACTGGTACTTTGAGGCCTCGTTTCCCGCCACGCTCCAAGACGCGAGCGGCACGGTGCTCGCGGTCCAGCCCGCCCAAGCCCAGGGCGAATGGATGACCACGGATTTTGTCCCCTTCTTGGTCACCCTCACGTTTGCGCCGCCGACCAGCACCACCGGCACCCTGGTGTTGGAAAAAGACAACCCGTCCGGATTACCCGAGCATGCCGCGGAACTCCGCGTCCCGGTGCGGTTGCG
>CAYJVS010000137.1:0-2343 GCA_964373635.1 uncultured Gammaproteobacteria bacterium | reverse complement strand
TCGGTTTCGCGCTGCTGGCGGTGATCCAAACCATCATCGTCACCATGACGCGAAACTACTTTTTGCCCGGGTTTGGCTTGCTCTTCATCCTTGGCCATGAAGTGTTGTACCTGGTGTTGTTGGTGTACTGCTTTCGCTTCCGCCGGTGGGTGTTCTGGGGCATGCTGCCGAGCGTCCTGATGGGGTTGATGTCCGTGTTCACACTCTATGCCATCTTTACGGGTTCATTTTGAGGTTGATCTCCATGTCGTACAGTCCCTTATCCCAGCTGGCCGATGAAGTCGCCGCGGTGCGACGGGCGGTGGAGCAGCTCACCCAGCGGGTGGCCCGGTTGGAGCGGTCTGCCGCGGTGATGCCCGCGGCCACGGCTGTACCCGTGCCCCCGCCGTACGAGCCCGAGTCAGGGGAACTTGCGACAGCAGCCAAGCCGGTCACGCGCGGCGAGCTGGAACAAAAAATCGGCGGCAAGTGGCTGGCGGTGATCGGCGTGCTCGCGCTCATTCTGGGGGTGAGCTTTTTCCTCAAGTACGCGTTTGACAATAACTGGATTGGGCCAGTCGGCCGGGTTGGGATCGGCGTTGTTGCCGGCGTTCTCCTCTTGGTGCTGGGAGAATTTTTCCGTCCGCGCTACGCCCTCTATGGCCAAATCCTTTCCGGCGGCGGTATCGGGGTGCTCTACTTATCCAGCTACGCCGCCCACGGTTTTTACCACCTGGTGTCCAGCCCCGTGGCGTTTTTCTTCATGACGGCGGTGACGTTGACGGCCGGCATCTTGAGCGTGGTCACCAACCAAGCGGCGCTGGTGGTCGTGGGAATTTTCGGCGGCTTTCTCACGCCGCTGCTGTTGGCCACCGGGCAAAATAACTTCTGGCAGTATTTCAGCTACGTGACCGTGCTGGATGCGGGCATTCTCGGCGTGTCGTTTTACCGCAACTGGCGGGCGTTGAATCTCGGCGGTTTGGCCGGCACGGCTCTGCTGTACTTCGTCTGGGCGGCGCGGCACTACACGGTTGAGCAGCGGTGGCCCGTGGTGGGCTTTCTCACCGCGTACTTTGTGATTTTTTTGGCGGCGGCCGCGGTGCACCAGATCATCCATCGCAAAACCTCCGAGGCCTTCGACTTGATCCTTTTGGCGGTCAACGGTTTTGGATTTTTTTTCCTGCTGTACGGTCTGTTCGACGGGCATCGCGCCGGCATGAGTTTTACGGCATTTGGGCTGGCGGTGCTGTATTTTGCCCTGGCGGCGCTGTCGCACCATTTCAATCCCGAGGATAAGCACCTGGCGCTGGCGCTGCCGAGCTTGTCCGTGACGTTTTTGACCGTGGCCTTGGGGATTATGCTCAAGCAGAGCTGGCTGACGCTCGGCTGGGCAGTCGAAGCGCTGTTGCTTGTATGGTTGTCGTTTACCCTTAAAGAGAAATTTTATCGCGCCTTTGCCGCCGTGGTCAGCGTGCTGGTGTTAGGCCGGCTGTTGGCGCTTGAGATGATATTGCGGCCCGAACAGTACACGTTGTTGCTCAACAAACGGCTGGTGGTTTTTTTGATCAGTGTCGCGTGTTTAAGCGCTGCCGGTTGGCTGTACCGCCAGTACAAGGCGACCGTCTCTGATAAGGAGTACCAGTTTGTGAAGGCGATTGTTGTTTGCGCCAACCTTTTGATATTGATTGCCTTGAGCGCCGAGGTGGTGGATTTCTACAACGCGAAAATCAATGCGCTGCCGCGGCCGCAACCGGCCGGAGGGTACGGATCGCGGGCCTATCCGTCATTCAACAGTGACGCGTACCGCGGTCTGCGGCAGTGGGAGTCCATTACGCTTTCCATGCTGTGGGCGGTGTATGCCGTCGGTGTGATCGCGGTTGGCTTTGCCAGAAAATCGCGGCTGCTGCGCGTCGGCGGCATCCTGCTGATCGGCTTTACGCTGTTAAAATTCTTTCTCTACGACCTGTGGGGACTGGGGACGCTGTACCGCATCATCATCTCAATAACCCTCGGGGTGCTGCTTTTGCTCGCGTCGTTTGGGTACAATAAATATAAGGATAGGATCAAGGAGATGATGACGTAATGGGTTGCGTTCAAGGGAGTACGGTCACGAGGCCCGATTCGTGATACGTCTTCGGCTCACACCCTCACCCGGCCTCCCCTCCTACGTCCCGATAGTCATCGGGACTTCGGCGGGCCCCGTGAGAAAATTTTGTTGGACATCGCGCCTCACACTTTTATTCGCGCTGATGAGGTCGGTCAGTTGGAATGATCCCGAGGGGTTTTCTAACGGGGCGGGCAGGCGGCCACCCTCTCCCGCGGGGAGAGGGAACCGGGGTGAGGGGGCACGTCACCGTCTGACGG
>CAYJVS010000136.1:0-2457 GCA_964373635.1 uncultured Gammaproteobacteria bacterium | reverse complement strand
AACTCCCCCTTCGCAAGGGGGAGAACGCTGAGTGCTTCGCACTCAACCCCCTCTAACTCCCCCTTCGCAAGGGGGAGAACCCTGAGTGCTTCGCACTCAACCCCCTCTAACTCCCCCTTCGCAAGGGGGAGAACACTTCGTAAGGGGGAGAACGCTTCGCAAGGGGGAGAATAAGGGTTTGCAATGAGCTCATGATCGCGCCATCTCGACCATGCGTTCGGCCAGTTGCTCCCCACTTAAGCCGTAGCGCCGCCGCAGGTATTCCTGGGAACCGATCTCGGCCGGAAACGCGTCCGGCAATCCGATGCGCTGGAATTTAACCCGCGGCACGTCGGGCTCCATCAGCACCTCGGCCACCGCGGTGCCCAGCGCCCCGGTCACCATCGCTTCCTCCACCGTGCAAAGTATTCCGATTTCCCGCGCCGTGCGCCTGATCAAGTCAACGTCTAAAGGTTTGATCGTGGGCAGACTGATTAACCGCACCGATATTCCCCGCGCGGTAAGCCGCCGCGCCGCGTCAGCCGCGTGCGCCAAAATGCTGCCGCTGACCAACACGGCAACGTCAGATCCTTCGGCCAGGACAAACCCTTGGCCCAGGCGTCCGGACAATACCCGGGGGTGCACCGTGGGCTCGCCTTTTTTTCCGATCCGCAAATAGACCGGACCGACGTGGTCAAACATCGCGCGCGTTGCCCAACGCGCTTCCCAGGGATCACCCGGATTAAGGATGACCAGATTAGGCAGTGTTCGCAGCGCGGCGATATCGTCAATCGCCTGGTGGGTGGCGGCGTATTGCGGATAGCACAACCCGGCGCCGACTCCGACGATTTTGACGTTGACGTTCTGGAAACACACGTCGTTGCGCAAAAACTCGTAGGCCCGGAACGCCGCGAAGGTCGCGATCGTGTACGCGACCGGCCGGTACCCTTCCAGCGCCAAACCCACCGCCACCCCGATCAAATTCTGCTCGGCCACGCCGACGTTCAAGTACTGGCGCGGGAAGCGCTGAACAAACGGCTCCAGCACCCCAAACCCCAAATCTCCATTGACTAAAAAAATCCGCGGGTCGGCAGCGGCGGCGGCAAGCAGCGTTTCAATGAATGCCGGACGCATAATCAGGATCGCTCAAGGTCGTTGAGCGCGCGCTGGTAGTCGGCCGGATCATCCAGGGAACGGTAATGCCAGGCCAGCTCGTGTTCCATTTGCGTAACGCCCTTGCCCTTGACCGTCTGCGCGATCAGCACGCTCGGCGCGTTGGCCGCAAACGGGAGTGCTTGCAACGCGTCTAAAAGCGCGGGGAAATCATGCCCGTCAACAGAACGCGCCTGCCAGCGAAACGCTTGCCACTTGGCTAAAAACGGCTCCAGGTCTAAAACTTCGGCGGTGTGGCCAAAACTCTGAATGTGGTTGTAATCAATGACAACGATTAAATTGTCCAGCCCTTGAAATCCCGCCAACAAGGCGGCCTCCCAGGTTGAACCTTCATCGCACTCGCCGTCGGAGAGCACGCAAAATACCCGGCCGGCATTGCCCAAGCGCTTGCGGGCGAGGGCTAAACCGACGGCCACCGGCAAACCATGGCCCAGCGATCCCGTGGTGACTTCAACGCCCGGCAGGCACCCGCGCACCGGGTGGCCCGGCAAACTGCCGCCATCCACGAAGTACCCGGCCAACGCCTCCCGCGAAGCGAACCCGCGCGCAATCAAGGTGCAGTACAGCGCCAAGGCGCAATGACCCTTGCTCAAGACCAGCAAATCGCGCTTAGGATCATCGGGCCGCGCGGGGTCAATCTGGAGCGCGCCAAAGTACAGCGCCACCAAAATGTCGACGACCGAGAGCGAACCGCCGGTATGCGATGCCCGCACCGGCGTGACCGTTTCAATGATCATCCGCCGGATCTGGCGGGCGTGATTTTTAAGTTGCGCAACACTCGTCGGCATCACCCGTTACGTTCAAACGCGGCTCCCGAATCACCCCACTTCACCCACGGCCGGATGCCTTTCGACCACATCGCGTTGATCTCCTCGTAGTCTTTGTAGGTGTCAACCGCGAAAAAAAATCCCGGATGTTGAAAGACCGCCAACTGTTGCTCGCGCGCCAAGGTCTTGAGCGGCTCTTGTTCCAGCACGCAATCGCCGTCGGGCGAAAGGTAACGGAAGATCTCGCGGGAAAAGACGGCAAAACCGCCGTTGATCCAGCCGGCCAGCCGCGGCTTTTCACTGAACTTGGCCACCCGGCCGTCGGCGACTTCCAACACCCCAAACCGCGAGGGCTGGTGCATGCCGGTGATGGTTGCAATCGCGCCCTGGCGGCGGTGAAACGCTACCAGCTCGTTCAAATTGACGTCGCTGACGCCGTCGCCGTAGGTCATTAAAAAGGATTCCTCGGTCTCAACATGGGGTTTGATGCGCGCGATGCGCGAACCCGTCATGGTTTCCTGGCCGGTGTCAACAAAGG
>CAYJVS010000135.1:0-2504 GCA_964373635.1 uncultured Gammaproteobacteria bacterium | reverse complement strand
TAGTTTGTCATATGAGGGAACCGGGGTGAGGGGGAGGAGGTCCGACTGGTCCGCCCTAGCTTTCTTGACCCTCGTAGCTTTAGCGAAGTGGGTAGCGAAGGAGGAGAGGACTGGTGAGGGGCACGAAGAGGAGAGGGTGGCAAGATATATTTAATACTTCCAAAACTTTAGGTGTGAACCATGGGGTAAACGAGTGCAAACCAATGGACACATTATGCGCTGACCGGAGGGAGACCGGACGGTTCGCAACGAAAGCCGACGGCTTGCTCCAGGTGGTGACCGACCCGCAGGATAGTGGTTTCATCAAAGGGTTTGCCGATCAGCTGCAGCCCGACCGGCAGCTCCTGGCGGCCCTCGGGCGGTTGACTCAGCCCCACCGGCAGCGACAGGCCGGGCACGCCGGCGACGTTGACCGCCACGGTAAACACATCCGAGAGGTACATGCTTAACGGGTCGTTCATTTTTGCCCCAATCTTGAACGCCACGCTCGGCGAGGTTGGCGTCACCAGCGCGTCCACGTGTTCAAACGCCTGTTCGAAATCCTGGCGAACTAATGTCCGCACGGCTTGGGCTTTTCCGTAGTAGGCGTCGTAATAGCCGGCCGACAGCGCGTAGGTGCCCAGCATCACCCGCCGCCGAATCTCGGGGCCAAATCCCCTGCCCCGCGTTTGGACATATTGCGCAATCAACGTGGGAGCGTCCCGCAGGCTCATCCCGTAGCGGACGCCATCGTAACGAGCGAGATTGGAAGAAAGCTCGGCGGACACCAGCACGTAGTACACGGGCAAGGCGTGCGCGGTGTGCGGCAAGCTGACGTCGGTGATGATGACTGCCCCCAAGGACTCCAACTGCTTCAGCGCGCGTTCAAAGACCGCCTTGACCCCGGGCTCAATGCCACTAACGGTGTCGGCGGAAAAATACTCTTTGGGCACCCCGAGGCGCAATCCGCGGATTGATTGGGCCAATCCAGCGGCGTAATCCGGCACGCCGAGGGGAACCGTCGTGGCATCGCGCGAATCAACGCCCGCGATGACACCCAGGACGGTGGCCGCGTCAGCCACCGTGCGCGTCAGTGGACCAATTTGGTCCAAGGACGACGCCATGGCCAAAAGCCCGTAACGTGAAACCCGTCCGTAGGTGGGCTTTAGGCCGACCACGCCGCACAGGCTGGCGGGTTGGCGAATTGAGCCGCCGGTGTCGGAACCTAACGCATACCCCGCAACACCGGCCGCCACCGCCGCCGCCGATCCGCCGGACGACCCGCCCGGCACCCGTTCCACGTCCCACGGGTTTTTCGTCGGGCCAAACGCCGAATACTCGGTGGAAGACCCGCAGGCGAATTCGTCCAGGTTGGTTTTGCCCAACAGCACCATCCCGGCTTGCTGCAACCGCTCAACCACGGTGGCATCATACGCCGCGACGTAGGACGCCAAAATTTTTGACGCCGCGGTGGTGCGGATGCCGGTAACGCAGTGGTTGTCTTTGAGGGCGGCCGGAATGCCGGATAACGGGTGAGGAAAGTCTCCGGCATGGTCCAGTTCATCCGCGCGGGCCAACGCCACGTCGCGGGTGACGGTCAAAAACGCGTGCAACTTCGGTTCAAGTTTTCCGATGCGGTTGAGGTACGCCTGGGTCAGCTCACGGCAGGAAAATTTTTTCCGCCGCAAGCCGTCGTGCGCCTGAACCAGGCTTAAGGTGGTCAAAGCCGAAGCCATGGCACCAAGCTACGCGAACACGCCCGTGGTCTGAATGAAGTCATCGGACCGTTCGGGCGCGGCGGACATCAGGCGATTCCGCATTTCCGGCGGGCATGATGCTACCGCGTCCGGCCGCATCACGTTGGTCAATCCCGTGACCTGGGCGGTAACCGGGACCTTCGCGGTATCCACTGGTTGAAGTTTACTCACAAAACCGACAATGGAGGTGAGCTCCTCCCGGAAGCGCGCCAAATCCTTCGCCCCAATCTCCAGCCGCGCCAAATCTGCCACGTGTTTGACGTCGGCGAGCGTAATTGACGCCGGTTGGTTGGCGGACGGCCGAGCAATTTTTTTAGACATGGGTACCACGGGGACCGCTACAAAACTCCATTGCTGCCGCGAGCTCTACATTCCGGCTGTCATCCCCACGGGAGATCACCCGAAGGGTGACAACGTCGCAACTACTCCTCCGCTAATCTTCCAAATCAACAGCGTCGCATTGACGATTTTTCGCTTCGCAATTTGGAACGCTCGCTGCGCAAGCGAGTTTTGCAGCGGCCCCTACTGTAGTGTACGGGAAAACCAAGAAAATTTGCAAGCGGGGAGAACCTTACGAGAGCCACGCGGGTGAAAAAATCAACTCCTGCCGGCTAAAGCCGACCGCTTGATGGAACGGGGTCGGGCTCAGGGCTGGTCCATACCTAACCTTTTCAATTTCATCTCATCTTCACGCCATCCGCGCCTCAAAAAATCTTCATCATCGCTTGGCTCTGCGGCAAATTTTTGTGCGGCGCATCTGACGCGAAT
>CAYJVS010000134.1:0-2537 GCA_964373635.1 uncultured Gammaproteobacteria bacterium | reverse complement strand
ACGAACAGGCATCCAAGAGCCGCGTGGTTACGATCACGCACGTTCCTCTTGGGACCGCTGGGGAGTTCGCGGGCGCCGCCCTCACTGCCGAGGGCATCACGAAAGTACCATCCCGCCGCGCGCTTTTGATTGCATTGTCAACGATCGAAAGAGCATAGTCCAGCTTAGTAGAAAAGATGGCAGCAGTCAAGGGGCTTTGAACGACAACCGGTTTTGTGGTATTATAGCAGCACCTTACTGACTTGCTGCCATATGGGTACGCTCTTTGGGGTGGGAACGCCAATTGGGAACCTCGGCGACATCACGCTCCGCGCGCTTGAAGTATTGCGTTCGGTTGATCTGATCGCCTGTGAGGATACCCGGCATACCAAGGTGCTGCTGGACCACTACCACATCACCAAACCGTTGGTCAGCTATCACCAGCACAGCGGTCCGATCAAAATAGAAAAAATTTTATCGGCGCTGGCGCATGATCAGGCCGTGGCCTTGGTGACCGATGCCGGCACGCCCGGGGTGAATGACCCGGGCGGCCTGTTGGTCGCCGCCGCCGCGCGCGCGGGACACCGCATCGTCGCGATTCCAGGCGCCTCGGCGTTGGTCACGGCGCTGTCGGTGGCCGGGTTGCCGGCTGACCGGTTTGAGTTTTTGGGTTTTTTCCCGCACAAAAAAGGACGGCAGACGCTGTTACGCCGCATTCGCGAGACCGAGCACACCGTGGCATTCTACGAATCCACCCACCGAATTTTGAAAACCATCCAGCAGCTCGCCGACGTTTTGCCCGCGGATCGTTTGGTGGTCGTGGCGCGCGAGCTGACCAAGAAGTTTGAGACGATCTACCGCGGCAGCGCAGCCGAAGTTTTACAGCAGCTGCAGCAAGGGGTGACGAAAGGGGAATTCGTGGTGATTGTGGGACCACCTCACCGTGAAATTCCAAATTCCAAGCATCAAATTCCAAACAATCTCCAATGACCAATTCTCCAAAATTGAACGCGGGTGTTTTGTGATTTGGAATTTTAGGCCTCGTTATGCCCAAGAAATTTTACCTCACCACCTCAATTCCCTACGTCAACGCCCCGCCGCATATCGGGTTTGCGCTGGAGCTGGTGCAGGCGGACGTTGTTGCCCGCTTTCACCGGCAGCGCGGCGAGCGGGTATTTTTTTTGACGGGCGCGGATGAGAACAGTTTGAAGAATGTTCGCGCCGCCGAGGCCGAAGGAGTGCCGACCCGGACGCTGGTTGATCGCAACACCCAAAAATTCATCGCCCTCGGGAAGCGCCTGCAGATTTCGTCTGACGCGTTTGTCCGCACCTCGCGCCCCGAGCACCACGCGGGCGCGCAAGCCTTGTGGCGGGCTTGTCGTCCCGAGGACATCTACCGCCAAGCCTACCAGGGGCTGTACTGCGTCGGATGCGAAACGTTTTACCTGGAGAAAGATTTAGTCGGCGGGACCTGCCCGGAGCACCGCACCGTCCCGGAACTGGTCAACGAAGAAAATTATTTTTTTCGCCTCTCGGCGTATCAAGAGCAGCTGCTGACGTTGATTGAGCGCGGGACCGTGGCCGTCATCCCCGAGGGGCGCAAAAACGAAATCGTCAGCTTCCTCAAGATGGGGTTGCAAGATTTCAGCGTTTCGCGCTCGCGGGCACGCGCCAAGGATTGGGGCGTTCCGGTGCCGGCTGATCCCGGCCAGGTGATGTACGTCTGGTTTGACGCGCTGGCCAATTACGTGACCGCGCTCGGCTACGGCCAGCCCGCGGCCCCTTTATTGAAACGATTTTGGCCGGCGGACGTTCACGTCATCGGCAAAGGCATTATCCGTTTTCACGCCGTCTACTGGTTGGCGATGCTCTTGTCGGCGGGGTTGGCGCTGCCGAAGCGGATTTTTGTCCACGGCTACATCACGGTTGGGGGCGGGAAAATTTCCAAGTCGCTGGGCAACGCCGTTGACCCGCTGGCCTTGATTGATCAGTACGGCTCCGACGCGGTGCGCTACTATTTGTTGCGGTACGTGCACCCGACGCAGGACAGCGATTTTTCCCCGCGGCAGCTGGCCGACGCCTACGAGGCGGATTTGGCCAATGGGCTGGGCAACCTGGTCAGTCGTGTGACGGGGTTGATGGAGCAAAACCGCGTTAACGTCAGCGTCGGGCGCGCCAAGGCGCCGCCGCCGGCGTTCACCACCGCGCTGGAAAATTTTGATTTCCCCGCGGCGTTGAAAATCATTTGGGAGGAACTGAAGCGCTGGGATACCTGGATCGCCACCGCTGAACCGTGGAAGCTGGCGCAGGCAGGCAAGACCACCAAGTTGACCGCCACGCTGCGCCAGGCGGTCAACGGCCTGGCCACGGTGGCGCGGTGGCTGCAACCCTTGCTGCCGGCGACGGCGGCCGCGGTGTTGGGCGCCATTACCGCCCAGCCCATGGTCAAGGCGCGGCCGTTGTTTCCGCGGCTCGCGAAGGAATCATGATAAGAAATTATGCCTCAGGGACCGCTGCAAAACTCCATTTCTGCTGCGATTTCCAAATTTCGGCTGCAA
>CAYJVS010000133.1:0-2575 GCA_964373635.1 uncultured Gammaproteobacteria bacterium | reverse complement strand
GACGTAGATTGCCGGCAGCGCGATGCAGCTAAAATACCACACCGCTTTGCCCAGCTTGGCGTGGATGAGGTCGGCCGTTCGCTGCAGCAGCACAAATCCGATGAACCACCCCACCAGCAGCCCGGCGCCGGGGAGCCACGGGTTTTTCAGCGCGGCGCTGGGCGCGCCGCCACCTTGCTGGTACCACTTCACCCATCCTGGCCACTTCATGATGCCGACGTGGAGCGCAATGAGAACGAACGTCAACCGGATCCCCCACCGCTGCATCCGCCACCACCATTTCCCGCCGAAGCGGTGCATCATCGGCCGGTTGGAGATGGCCACCAGCACGATCAGGATGCCAGTCGCGGTCAGGGCGAAGAGAAACGGCCAACGTCCAGTGGTAAAAAATCGTTCCCGCGGAAAGTAGCTCGGGAGAAAGAAAAAAGAAATGATGCCGTGCGCAATCGCCAGTACTGCCGCGACCATGCCGAGCTCTTTGCGGTACTTGAGGTAGCGGTCAAACGCTTTGAAGTACTTTCCCAATGGCCCTAGCAGCAGCACGACGCCAAACAGGATGGTGGCGGTGTTCGCGAGCGCCTTGTTGGCGATGTAGAGGTTGTAGTAACCGCGGCGGTACAGCAGGTACGCCGAGAACGCGCCGAAGACGACGGCGGCGTTGGCCAGCGCCACGCCGTATTGCCGCCAGGATTCATGACCGATGGCGGGTACGGCTGCCGGAGCGCGCGCGGTTGGCGCATGTGGCGGAGTTGTTGTGGAAGGTGTTTCCATTTCTCAATATGACTATAAATTTCGGACCCCTTAGAGGAGAACCGCGCTTGCGCGCCAGCCGCGCTGTTTTTTACGGGTTCCTTACCGCGAGGGTTGGCGGTGGCGCGACCGTTGCGCGTCGGTCTGCTGCCAAAACCGCCGGCCGCGCCGAGCGCCGCCGTGGGGTCGGCTGCGCTTGGGCCGGTCATACAGTCCGTCATGTCCGGACCGGTCCGCCATGACGCGCGAGCCGCGCGCGGGCGGGAAGCGGCCGTTCCGTCGGGCAACAGCGGCAAATGGCGGCCGGTTGGCAGGGGCGGCGCTTGGGCGGGGCGGCAGTGAACGCGCGGGCGCCAGTGCCGGCGGTTGCGACAGGGCGAGCGTCGTTTGGGTCAACCGTTCAATGTCGCGCACGCGGCCGCGCTGGTCGGGCGCGACAAAGGTAATCGCGCGGCCTGCTTTTCCAGCGCGAGCGGTGCGGCCGATGCGATGGACGTAATCCTCGGGATCGTCGGGAATGTCAAAGTTGACGACGACTTCAATGTTCGAAACGTCAATACCGCGGGCCGCGATGTCGGTGGCCACGAGGATGCGATACTGGCCGGATTTGAAACCGTCCAGGGCTGCTCTACGCTGGTTCAAGGAACGGTTGGAGTGCAGTTCAGCCGCGCGGTGCCCCATGGCGGCAACCGCCCGGCAGATTTTTTTGGCCCCGTGCTTGGTCCGGGAAAAGATCAAGATGGCGCCCACGTGGCGCGCTAACAACGTGTCCAACAGGCGGAGTTTGTCATCTCTGTGGACGATGAAAAATTCCTGCTCAACTGTTTCCACGAGGGTGCCGGCGCGCGCCACCTCAATCTGCAGCGGCAACTGCATAAACTGGGTTGCCAGTTTGACGATCTCTTGGGGCATGGTGGCGGAAAACAGCATGGTTTGCCGTTCCCGCGGCAAGGCCTGCAGCACCCGCTTGATTTGGGGCGCAAATCCCATATCCAGCATGCGGTCCGCCTCGTCCAGCACGACGATGGTGTAGTGTCCGAGGTTGACGCTTTTCTGCTGGACGTGATCCAGCAGCCGGCCCGGGGTTGCCACCACGATGTGCGGCCGGTTGCGCAGCGCGTGCAGCTGTGTGCCCATGGGCGCGCCGCCAATCAGCACGGCCGTGCGCAATCCCAACGGGGCGCCGATTTTTTTCAGTACCTCCTCCACCTGCAGCGCCAGCTCGCGGGTCGGCAGCAGGACCAACCCTTTGCCGTCCAGCGTCCCCAGGCGCTGGATCATCGGGATGCCGAACGCCAAGGTTTTGCCCGTGCCCGTTTGCGCGATGCCGATCAGATCTTTGCCGCTGATGGCCACGGGGATCGCCTGGTGCTGGATGGGCGTGGGTATGGTGTATTTCAGGCGCTGCACCACCGCCAGCAAGTTTTCGGCAATGCCTAACCCCTCGAAATTTTGCGGCGGCTGCATATCGTCAACCTTTCAACATCGGATGGCGTCGGTTATCCGCCTACGCGATAATCTCTTTTTTCAGTTTCCTCGCCTCGTTTATAAAAAAATTCTTCCACTCTTGATGAAGGATTGATTTTAGCATCCGGGGGTAATCTTTAAGATCTAGCGCAACTAATAGATTCGTGCCTAGTTGAAGGGGGTCTATATGCCAATCAAATTTAGCTTTTGCCTTCATTACAAGGTCAAAAAAATTAAATTTCTTTTCATTGATAATAAAATATATATCAATAAAATCTTTGGCTCTTGGTTTCATGGAAATGGTATGAACTTTATTGACCGCGATATCTAACATACTGTCAACTATTATATTTCTATA
>CAYJVS010000132.1:0-2601 GCA_964373635.1 uncultured Gammaproteobacteria bacterium | reverse complement strand
CACCGCGCCTCCCGATCCTGGACGCGGCCAGGATCGGATTCCGGACCAGCCCCGTTAGACAACGTACCAGTGAAGACCCCCGTTAACTTCAGCAACACATTCCCACCGAAACCCCGAAGGAGGACAGGAGTTCGGCCATTGTCTAACGGGGCCAGCCGGAATGACCGAATGGTGCGGAATGTTGGGATGACAAAGCACTTTTTCTGCCGTCTCATCATAAGTAGAGAAAGGTTACGCGGTTCTTTTTCAAAGAAAGGAGGCCGGTATGTCAGCGCCAAAACTGCCGCGCGGGCATGCCGATGTCACGTGCGAACCGCTCCTTGCCCATCCTCCGCCCGAACTCAACCGGCACGCGGGTGATCTCCTCCGCCAGCTGTTTGCCGTTCTGCATCTTCTGAAGCGCACTCGGCGGATGAGTGAAAAGCGATCTGTCGCCCGACAGTTCTGCGCCCTGTGCGCGCAATTGAGCGCCGAACTGATGGTGGCGCGCTGGGCCAGTGCGTCCTCGTGGGAGTGGTTCACGCTCTTGTTAGGCATCGGTATTTCCGTCCTGGGCTCTAAGCCCAAACTTTTCGGAAAACTCCTGGGGTACGGTAAACGGCTCAACGGTATTCTCAGCAGGGCGAGGAACATTCTCCAAACACTGAAGAATGTACCGAAAATGATCCTTTGACGGAGCGGCAGCCTGGGAGCATCATCGCGTGCTCCCATTTTTTTACCACCACGCCTCCGCGGCTTTCTACTTTTCCAGATTATCCCATGGTAAGGCTCACCTTTGCATCGTTTTCGGCCCGCCCCGAGTTGCTGGTGGCCATTTCGCGGCGCCGTGACGGCACCATGACTACAGGCGGCGAACGGACGCGACGCCAGGAAGGGCAGCAAAATCGCGAGCGGTTTTTGCGCGGTTTCGGTGTGCATCCCGAACGCGTCGTTTACGCCCGGCCGGTGCATGGCAATCGCATCGTTGTCGTCAGTGCCAAAGACCGGGGCAAGGTCATCGCTGATACCGATGGACTGTTGACCGCCACCCCGCGGACGTTTTTGGCCGTTACCGTCGCCGACGGTCTGCCGATATTTTTTTACGATCAAAAACGGCGAGCGATCGGCATCGCGCATGCCGGGTGGCGGTCGCTGGTTGCCGGGATACTGCCAAACGCCGTGGCACGGATGGGCGAGGCCTTTCGGACCCCGCCGGAACGGCTGTTGGCCGGCATTGGGCCGGGAATTGGACTCTGCCACTTTGCAGTGGGGCCCGAGGTGGTGGCGAAGTTTTCCGCCTACGGACCGGCCATGGCGCGGCGGGGGAGCGCCACGTATCTTGACTTGAAAGCGGTGGCGGTCGCGCAACTGAAAACTGCCGGCGTGCGCCCTACTCATGTCGAAGTTCACCCCGATTGCACCGCCTGCCTGCCAGGGGAGTATTTTTCCTGTCGTCGCGACCGGCCCGCGGCGGTTGAAGCGATGCTCGCGGTAATCGGTTTGATTGCTTGACCGTCAGACGTCCGCTGTTGACCGCGCTGGTAGTGGTTGGTATCCTACCGTAGTTGCTGATGTTGCGTGTTGGCTTTGTCCTTTCTCAATCGTGCCCAGGAGGGTACCGAGCATGGCGTTCCTGGAAACGGTTTTATTTGTTCTTTGTGTCGCAGTTTTCGGAGTTGTTATCCTCAGCCATCTCTTTTTGGTCTTTGTTAGGAAGGTGGCGCCACGGCAACGGCCCGCGGCACGCGCGTGGAGGTACCAGGCGAGTTGTCCGCAGGTATCAACCGCCATCGAAGATGGGAACGACGCGTGCCTCGCGTGCGGCGCGAGTCAGCCGGATCGCTGCTCGTCAGGACATTGTCAGGCGTGCGTGGGTACGTGTGACGCCGGACATTGCCGGTCGTGCAGCAATTGCGACCGAGGGCACTGCACGGCCTGTACCGGTGAGTGCCTGGGCTGCGGTTGCTGTCTGGAGTGCCAGGCGCAATGGGGATGCAAATGCGAACGGGATGGAAAATTTCTGATCGGATAGCGGTCGTTTTCCTTACCCCCCTACGGTCCTTTGGGTGATCCATTGGACCGTTTTTTTTATTTCCCCGCCTCCGCGGTAAGGGAGTCTACCTTGTTAGACAATGGACGCATAAAGTTTCCCTGCAACCTCGGCAATGCATCACCACCGAATGACAGAAGGTGGGACTGGGTTTGGCCATTGTTTCACGGGGTTTACGACCGTAGCGAGGAAGGCGTGGAAATAACCCCGCGCCAATTTTGCCGTGCCCTATTCCTTCTTCCGTTGGTTTTCGCCTCCCGCCGTAAGCACCGGCGAAGCGCGGGGCCGAATAGGCCTCCCCGTTGGGGGCGAGCGCTTCGCCGCATCCATCGGAGCAAAATTGGCGCGGGGGTAGTGGGGATGGTACCGCCCTGCTTGCGCGGGTTAATTTCCCGCCCTCCTCGCCGCGGTCCCCCGCGGCCGCGGGGTCCCTTGCCGCGGGGGTGGGAAATTAAAAATCCCCCCACCACCGTTGGTGCCGGTGATGGGGGGAAAGGTCGCGAAGGAACTGGCTGGCTATCGCCAGCTCTGCCAGAGATGCCAAAGGACTTTCAGACGCAGCCGCCAAGGCA
>CAYJVS010000131.1:0-2678 GCA_964373635.1 uncultured Gammaproteobacteria bacterium | reverse complement strand
TTTGGGTTAGTGTCAGGCCACTTCGCGAGAAGTAGCTGGCGGGTGCAAGCTAGTAAAAAACCGACTTGCACCCGTCAATCACCACGATTTGGGATTTCCTTTGCGTTCAAGGTGAAATAATCGGAGGCAAGTCCGTCGGTGCTCCTCCGCCTGGCGCGGACGGCGGCGCGCTCGGTGGAAGCGTTCCGCCACCTGGCGTTGCAACGGGCATGCCGCCACTTAGTGGCCCTTTGTCTCGTAACGCGTACCACATCACGCCCGTGCCAATCGCCGTGATCACCAACCACCAAACTAACTGGCACGCGGGGTACCAAATAATCAAGGGGACCGCTACGAGGAGCAGCGCCACAACCCATCGGCTCCGCGCCTCCTCTTTACCTTTTGCCCGCTCGCGCCAGGCCACCAGCGCGATCATCACGGCATTGAGGATGCCTAACAGCCACAGCCAACTGGTGCAGCTGACCGCGGCGAGGGTGGTCGTGGCGGTCGTGGTGCCCAACAGCGCCTGCTCCGTGGTAGTTTCGCTGTCCTCCAGATCAGGAATCAACGCGGGAATACTGAATTCATCTTCCGGACCGCCAATCGGCTCACGCTCTTCCCGAGATGGCGTGGCGGCCGGCGTTGGCGCTGCCGCCGGTTTCGGCCTATCCGTCCTGTCCGTCGTATCCGTCCTATCCGTCTTATCCGTCGTATCGGTCCTATCGGCGCTCACCTCCGTCTCCCCCGCTGGCGTCGCTGGCGGTGTGGGTTCATTCGCGGGCGGCACAACTGGTTGCGGAGACGGCACGGGAGCCACGGGAGGAACTTCGGACGTACCAGTCCCTAAAACCTGTCCCGGCGTCAACGCCACCGTTAGGGGAACGCTGGCCGCGCCTTCCGCCCCCTTGCCGTTGCTGATAACGGCGACAAGGTAACCGGTGAGGGAGCCGGCACCTTCGGGCCTTGATTCCGCCCGCAGCTGATACCCAAGGGTATAACTGCCATTGGCGCCAATCGCGCCTAAATCCCACTGCCGATGACGCAAACCGTCATCGGCAAACACCAGTCCGGGCGGCAAATCGTGGACTACCGTCAGATCAAAACCGACCGCGCCGCCGAGATTGCGCACGGTCGCCGTGGCTTCGGTGATCTCGCCCGATCGCAGCTCGGATTGATTGACGCTCACCGCCAGTTCGATCCGCGGGCTCTGGTACCGGTTAACTGGCTTGGGGCTTGACTGCGGACACAGCACTACCTGGGCGATCCCGCTGCCTCCGATCAAATCAACATCCAACCGCGTCGCCGCACCCAGTGATGCCAACTGAACCGCTTGCGCTTTGGCGCGAGCTGACGGCGCCAGCGGAATCACCGCCGGACTCGCAGCGTTTTGATCGTACACATGGAGCCGGACACCCGGTACTACCGCGCCCACCACCGTGACTGACTCCACGGACAACAGGCTTCGAAAGGCCAAGGAAACTCTGCCCGCGACCATCCGCTCGCCCACCCCAAGCACGTTTACCGCCCCTTCGGCAACGGGCAACGTGCTCATGATTGCCGCGCTGGGCACTCCATCGGCGGTCGTCGCTGAAACGCCCACGCCCCACGGCCAGTACTGCGCTTCAACCGCATCACCCGGGGTAAAAGACTCCCCCTCGGCATCGGTGATGAAATCAAGAACAATGACGCTCTCGCACCCGGGTTCCTCATTCAGGTTGGTCGTCAGCGCATCGGTTCCCTGGGCCAAAACATTGGCGAACGGCGCCACAAGGTAAATAAGCGCTGAAATCACGCCAACCACCAATCGTATCCCCCCAAGTTTCGCCGCGGTGCGCGCCATGATTGACCAATTTACCACCACCAATAACAACGGAGCTGAAAAATATGGAAAACAGACAAAATTAAAAAACCAATTCTTTATCCCCTCCCCTCGATACTGTTGTTAGCGACGTCCGGTAAACCCCTGGGATGTGAAAACTGGTTTTGCCCGTGGTGCAAATTGATTTGGCCGATGTTGGCAATACGTACGTTCGTATCGTGTACTCCACAGCGTAACAACGGCGCGCATTTACCGCAAGGGCCATATATCCACAAATTTTTTTGAGTTACGCACACTTTTTTAACTGGTAGTTTAAAGATGGCGTAAGTAAAATGAATTCTACAACCAACACACGTCCTCCAGGATCCTCTTTAAAATTTAACATTAAACTTTGTCATTTTTTATGACATTAAAAGATTCTTATTTGTCTACAATAATGTAGACAAAAATATGATATTTCTTAAGCAGAACACGGCACATCAAAATATTTTCTGGTCATAGTTGTTCATGGCTTGAGTTAGAGAAATATATTACCACTGTCTTAAAATTAGGATTTACGGGTTTGATCGATTTTCCCCGTCATTTTGTCATTCCCGCCCCGTAACCAGTACGGGGTAAACCCCGTTCAACAAGGGTTAAACTCTGTCCTACCTACCTTGATTGCCGAGGCTGCTTGGGAACTTCACGCGTCCATGGTCTAACGGGGTAAACTCCAGCCCCGCGGACGCGGAGTAAACGGGAATCCCGATCCTGGCCGAGTCCAGGCGTCATTCCGTGGGCCCGGATTCTGGACGCGGCGCCAGAATGACGGCTTGGGGCAAAATAGTCATCCTGGCTTGTCCAGGCGTCATCCTGGCTTGTCCAGGCGTCATCCTGGCTT
>CAYJVS010000130.1:0-2789 GCA_964373635.1 uncultured Gammaproteobacteria bacterium | reverse complement strand
GGTACCCTTTACCCAAGCCTGCATCAGTCCGCGTGCGAACTCCCCCATCCAGGTCTTGCCAAATCCCCGGCGGCCTTGCTACCATGATGTCCGATGAGTAACCGGACGAAAATTCGCCTGGGTGTTTTGGGAATTTTTGTTTTCGCCATGGCGGCGGCAGTTTTTGATTACCCCGATGCGCTGGGCATGAGGTTGCCGGCGGCGTGGCAACGGCCGTTCCGGCTCGGGCTGGATTTGCAAGGCGGCGTCCAGCTGGTGTACTCGGCCGATGTCGACAACGTTCCAGAGGCGGACCAGGGCGACGCCTTGGAAGGCGCGCGCGACGTGATTGAGCGGCGGGTGAATATCTTTGGGGTGTCTGAACCGGTCGTGCAGACGGCAAAGAGCGGCAACGAATGGCGGGTGATCGTTGAGTTGCCGGGAGTCACTGACGTGAACGCGGCGGTCAATTTGATCGCGGAAACCCCGCGGCTGGAATTTAAAATCATCAACCCGAACCCGACCACCACCGCGCCAGTCATCAATGAAGCCGAGGTCAAGGCCCAAGCCGAAGCGGTGCTCAAACAAGCGTTGGGGCCAGGAGCTGATTTTACCGCCTTAGCGAAAGAACATTCTGACGACTCGAGCGGCGATGCGGGCGGCGAGTTAGGCTGGGCCAAACGCGGGATGTTTGTCCCCGAGTTTGAGGCCGCCTGCTTTGACCAAGGCCAGGTCGGGCGCGTCCATCCCGAGCTGGTGCAGACTCGTTTCGGCTTTCACGTTATCCAGCCGCTGGAACGGCGGGGGAGCGGCGACGGACTTGAAGCGCGCTGCCGTCATATTTTGTTTTCTACCGCCGCGCCATCCCCGGCTGACGAGTGGATGAACACGGGGTTAAACGGTGCGCACCTCAAGCGCGCGACGGTCGCCTTTGATCCGACCACAAGCGAACCCCAGGTGAGTTTGCAGTTCAATCCGGAGGGCGCCGATCTCTTCAGCCAAATCACCCAGCGCTCCATCGGCCAGCCAGTAGGAATATTTCTGGACGGCAGCCTCATTTCAAGTCCGGTGGTGCGGGAAGCGATTACCACCGGCAGCGCGGTCATCAGCGGCAATTTTACCGTGGCCGAGGCCAAACAGTTGCGGGAACGGTTGAACGCCGGCGCGTTGCCCGTGCCGATTACCATCATTTCGCAACAAACGATCGGCCCGACCCTCGGGCAGGCCGCGGTGCAAAAGAGCCTGTACGCCGGGGTGCTCGGGGTCCTCCTGATTGTCGGGTATCTGCTGGTCATGTACCGCTGGCCCGGGGTTCTCGCCAGCCTGACGCTGGTGGTGTACGGTTTGACGGTGCTCACGCTGTTCAAACTCATCCCAGTGACGTTGACGTTGGCGGGCATTTCCGGTTTCATCTTCAGCCTGGGCATCGCGGTTGACGCCAACATTTTGGTCTTTGAACGTCTCAAAGAGGAGCTGCGCGCGGGCAACCTCCTGGAGCGGGCGATCGCCTTGAGCTACCGCCGCGCCTGGCCGTCCATTCGGGACAGCAATCTTTCAACGCTGTTAACTTGTTTGGTGTTACTGGGGTTTTCCACCAGTATCGTCAAAGGGTTTGCCCTGACGTTGGCGCTGGGGATTTTAGTGAATTTGGTCACGACCATGGTTGCGTCACGTTTGCTGCTCTCGGTCTTTCAGCCCCGGCGCCGAGCCGAACGATGGCTGTGGTGGTACGGCGTGCGAACCAGCACCCTGGCTCGCCCGCGCGGTGCGCCGTAAACAAGCCTCGCCATGGTCAGCATCATCCCAAAACGTCGCGTGTGGTTTACCTGCTCCGGGTTGCTCGTGCTCGGCAGTCTGGCGGCGATCGGTTGGTGGGGCTTGCGTTTTGGCATTGACTTTACCGGCGGCAGCTTGCTTGAGCTCCAGTTCTCCCAAAAACGGCCCAGCGTCGCGGCCGTGCGGGAAATCATTCAGACCGTGACGAAAACGCCCGGCATCACCGTGCAATCCTTCGGTGAGCGGGGGATGACGGCGCGTTTCCCCCACGTCACGCAAGCGATCCACCAACAACTTCTGGAACGCGTGCGCGCCAACCACCCGGACGCAGTCGAGGCCCGCTTTGACACGATTGGGCCCGCCATCGGCGATGAATTGCGCAAAAAAACGGTCTGGGCGATCGGGGTTTCTGTCGTGGGCATGATTCTGTTTATCAGTTTTGCCTTCCGGAAAGTGACCCGGCCGGTCCCGTCCTGGCAGTACGGCACGATTGCGATCGTGGCGCTGCTCCACGACCTGGTGATTACCACCGGCGCGTTTGCCGTCTTTGGACGGCTGTACGGCATTGAAGTCAACGCGCCGTTTGTCGCCGCGCTCTTGACCGTTTTTGGTTATTCCGTCAACGACACGATCGTGGTCTTTGACCGGATCCGCGACAATTTGCTTCACCACGGCAGCGCTGATTTTTCGCGGTTGGTGGAATCCAGCGTCCAGCAAACCATGGTCCGCTCCACCAGCACGTCGCTGGCGACCCTCTTGGCCCTGCTTTCCATTTTGGCCTTTGGCGGCGACACCGTTCGTGATTTTGCGCTCACCCTCATCATCGGCATTGCGGTTGGTACCTACTCTTCCATATTCATTGCCAGCCCGCTTTTGGTCGTCGTCCAACATTGGCGAAAAAAACGTTGACCGTCATTCTCGCAGCGCGACTCGCGCAAGGCGCACAATAAAGCGAACGGATCGGAGGGACCGCTGCAATACTCCATTTCTGCTGCGATTTCCAAATTTCGGCTGCAAAATCGCAACTGCTCCTC
>CAYJVS010000129.1:0-2824 GCA_964373635.1 uncultured Gammaproteobacteria bacterium | reverse complement strand
CAGGATGACGCCTGGACTCGGCCAGGATGACGCCTGGACTCGGCCAGATCCTGGAGTCGTCCCGTGGCAGGACTCCCCAGGATGACGGGTTGAAGTATGGCCGTCATTCTGGCGCCTCGTCCAGAATCTGGAGAGCCTCGACTCCGATCCTGGCAGCGTCCAGGATCTGGGCAAGCCAACAGAATTTCTGCAATCTCAGCTTTTGTACTATACTGACCCCATGGGATGCATCTTCGGAGTCTTTGGTGATGACTGCGGCCCGCAGGGCGGAATTGGCGAACCCAGAACGCCGCTCTGGGACGCGATTAACGGGCAGTGGAGCGAGTGGCCGCGCCTTCTTGGCCGCCCGCAGGATCCGCGTGTCATTGCCGCGCTGGTGATCAAGGGTTTCATGTCGCTCTTGGGCATTTTGTTTTTGTGTTTTGTGCTCTACGCGGGCTTTATGTGGCTGACCTCCGCCGGCGAGGAGGAAAAAATCCGCAAGGCCAAGTCTACTTTAGTCACCGGCGTCATCGGCATGATTATCATTTTTGCCGCGTTTTCCATCGCGCAGCTGGTCATCACCGCCTTTGGCTGCGCCACCAGCAACTACGGCACCTGGTGCCTCTTCTTTAATAATCTGGCCTACTGATTGTCCACATCATCAGCTCCGCGGATCCACACGCTGATCTATTACGCGGATATCCCAACGGATCTTCACCCCCTCCTCACCTCCCCCATCAAGGGGGAGGAATATAAAGGAGGTGTTTTTTATTTTCCGCCGGAGTATGCTGGAGCTGTCTCATGGCTAACCAACCAACACTCAAATTAAGCCGCTGGACTGACCGAACCGCGGCGCTGGTGCTCGCGAGCGCGGCGGTGGTTTTTGTTACCATTTTTTTCACGCTCGCGGCGTGGAAGTACGCGAACTTCCGCTACACCGCGATGGACCTGGCGATTTTCACCCAGACGGTAGCGGAGACGTCGCGGGGGAATTGGTTTGGCAACACCATCCATCCGCCGAGTTACCTCGGCGACCACTTCAGCCCGCTGTTGGCATTGCTTACACTCCCCTACCGCGTGCTGCCCCACCCGCTGACGCTGGTCGTGCTGCTGCAAGCGGCGCTGGCAGCCGGGGTTTGGCCGGTCTACCGCCTCGCCCGCGCGCACCTCTCGGTTGTGCCATCAATCGCGGTTGGCCTGGCCTATTTGGCTTCTCCTTTCACCCAAAATCTCGGTCTATTTGAGTTCCACTTCATCGCATTCGCGGTGCCGCTGCTTCTGGCGGCGGCCGCGGCCTACCAGCGCCAGGCCTGGCCGGCGTTTCTCGGTTGGACCATCGCGAGCCTGCTGGTGCGGGAAGACGTGGCATTGGTGGTTGCCGGCTTTGCGCTCCTGGCGGGGTTAGAACGGCGGCCCGCGCGCTGGATCATCGGGCCAGCCGCGCTCGCCGTGTTCTGGCTGGCCGGAGCGCTGGGCATAATTGGGTTGATGGCCCAAGCCGGCGGATATAAATTCAGCCTTTACTATGCGTGGCTGGGGGAAAGCCCGCAAGCGGTGCTCCAGACGCTTGCGCTGCACCCCGGGCGTGTTCTGCTGCACTTCTTTCGGCTGGGCAATCTTGAACTGATCTTGGGGCTGCTGTTGCCGTTGGCGTTTCTGCCGCTGCTAACACCGCGAACACTGCTGCTCGCTCTTACGCCGTTGGCGCAAATCATGCTGGGCGCGCCGGGCGGCAGTGAGCTGATCTTAAAAACGCAGTACAGCGCCCTGTTTTTGCCCGGGCTGTGGCTGGCATTCACGCGAGCGCTCGGCCGGATCCGCCGCGAGGGAATCGCGCGCCCGCGATGGCTTCACCGCGCGATTGGCGACCGGGGATTGGTGACCATTATCTTGGTCACCGCGGTTATCTACGGCAGTTTGACGCTGGGACCATTGCCGGGAACGGTTACGTCCATTGCCCGCCAGGGATGGCGGACGACGGAAAGCCGATGGCAAGCGGCGCTGGTGGCGCAAGTCCCGCCCGACGCAACCGTTGCCGCCAGCTACGCGTTGCTGCCCGCGGTGGCCGCACGGCCCAAGGTTGCCAGCCTCAATTACGCGTTCATCGGCCGGCAGCAACTGTCGCGCCTGCCCTACGAACTGCCCCATGACACCGATTATCTCCTTGTTGACCTGGAAGATTTTCTCACCTATCAGCTCCAATACCAGCGCCACTTTCTTTACGCGCCGGATTATCCATCGGCGGCCGCCCGGCTGCGGGAACAGCTCACGCGCCTAGGGCTTGCTCCAACCGTTGTGGCGGATCATTGGGTGCTGTTTGCGCGGCAGCCAACTCCCCGCATTGCCCTCTATGAAATTTTTGACCAGGCGTTGCCGGATCTGAACGGTGAAGCTTTAGTGCGAGAGAACGGCGTGGAGTTTTTGGGCTGGCGCCACGGGCAACCGGCGTTGGGTCCGATCCTGGCTGAAGCGCAACTTCCGTTGACGTTTTATTGGCGCGCGGCACGACCGCCCGTTGAACCAATCTACCTGCAGCTCCAAACCGCCGGCCAACCGCTGACACCACTTTTGCCCCTGGGCGCTGGGCTGTTCCCGGTGAGCGATTGGCCGCGCGATAAAGCCGTGGCAACCAACTTCTGGTTTACCCTACCAACGACGGAGCTGGTACCAGATGATCCGATTTCACTCCAACTGTTCACGGTGCAGAACGGCGGGCTGTACCTGACGCCTGACCTGGGAACGGAAACACGCATCACCGCGAGTACAAAAATCGGCGCCCCCATTCCCCTGGGAACACCGCGGGAACTGAAGGCCGCGACAAAAAAGTAACGGTGTTGCCCCC
>CAYJVS010000128.1:0-2897 GCA_964373635.1 uncultured Gammaproteobacteria bacterium | reverse complement strand
CAGACCTCCGCCTTGGGCCACTTGGCTACCTGGCCAGTAAAGGGTCAATGTTCGCCGGTAGCCCAACTGTAGCAAACGAAGACGACCAGGGCAAACCAAAGGGCCTACACCTCCTACTCCAAAATCTCCATCCAAAGGTATTGCGCGCCGAATCGCCTCGCCTCATCGGTTGAGCGCCGCCATACGTCCAGCCGGCGAGGGTACCGCTCGTGCATCCGGTCTTGGACGGTGTAGACTTTTTCGCCGGAGTACTCCGGCAGACGCAGCTTCGTGTCAAAGCGCAAAAAGTTGGCCGCCACCACGTCCTCACGGTCCGCCGCGCACACGTCGTAGCCGCTCGCCGTGATGCACGGGGTATGGTCGGTTTGCTCGGGCGTGCTGGCATAGGCGGTGACGACCACGCGAAACCGGCGTACAACTGCCGGAGCTTCCGCGCGCGCCTGGGCCTGCCGCGAGATGGCATCCGCGTAATTACCAAAATTGCCCGGCGCCGCGGCGCGACTCGGGGAAAACCACGACAGCATCGCTGCAGCCGTTAGCATCCCGACTAACCGACGATCGCGTGGACAACGCGGATTCTCGGATCGCATAGGCCTAATAATTCCCCCCTATGCGGGGGGACTACCATCCTAGCAAACCCACGTCAAATTGTCAACGCGGCGCAAACATTTCCAGTTTTTTGCCCGGCACGGGCGAGGTGGGATCAAAACCGTTTTTTACCTCAACACCGTCGTCGTACCCGTCGCCGTCGGAATCTTTGGCGAACGGATCCGTCCCGTAGCGCAATTCCTCTTCAATCGAGAGGCCATCGCCGTCACGGTCGCCGCTGTCCCGGGACGCTCCAGCCTCGCGCGAGAGCGTGTCAGGGTCGGCGGTGTTTTTGCCCTCGCGGTATTCGCGCGCCGTTGGGGTAAAGAGACCACCGCGCTGCTCCGCCGCCGCCGGCAGCTTCACCTGATAACGCAAAGTATAAGTGGTTCCTTCTTGTTGGTACTCGTATGGCTGCCGCGTGTACACGTCAAGCGGGATAACCTTGAGGAACGGCGCGTCAGTGTTACTCGGCAATTCATCAATATTTTGATCTTGCCCCGCCCATAATTGTTCGGCTACCGGCATCGGCGTTGGCGCTGGCGTTGAGGTCGTGGTCACTTGGCTGGGCCGCTGCTGCAAATCGGCTAAGGTTTGGGGATACTGGCCGGCCCGGCGCTGGTAGCGTCGCAACGCCGACCGTACCGCTTCAACTTGACGGATTTGACGTTGCAACGTAATCTCCGCCGCGGATTGCCCCGTGATCAAGGCGGTGGCCTCGTCCAGGCTGATCGTGGGGGAGGGCGCGTCCACCTGGACCGGCTGGTTGACGCGATCCAGCGTCATGCCCAGCGCCAGCATGAGCTGTTTATCCGCGAACTTGGTGACCGACGCGGGCGGGACAACCCGCAGCGAGGCGGTAAACCGGCGGGGCAGGTAGGTTTTGGCGTGAACCCACATCTCCAGGGTCAGGTGGGGAGCAATCGCATCGTACATCGCGGTGAATTCCTCGTTTTCCAGCGCGGCAGCCACCTCGGGATTTTGCGATACCAGCGAGCGGCTGCCAAATTTCGCTTGCGCCTGTTCCGCGAACGCGCGATAGAAGGCGGCAAACTTGGTGCGATCCAACGCCAGGCGATAATGGTGCAAGCGCTGCCCGTCCTCGGTGACCAGCGGCAGGACCTGGACCACGGTCACCACCTGCTGCCGGTGGAGCAGTTGGAGAAACAACTGCTCATGTTGGCGGAAAAGTTCCGCCGATTCTTTTGATTGCTCCTGCGCCTTGACAAAACTATCGGCCCAGGAGCTGCCAACCAAATCCTCGGGCACCATCACCACCCACTGGCCTTTGACCGCGTGCAAGTCAAAAAAACCAAGGCTGGGAAACTCATTGATCCGGCCGTAAAAATTATCGCCGACCTTGCGGATTTCCCCGTCACCGGCAAACGTCAACCCGCCCGCCACGACTTTGCCGCCCAACCCCGTGCTGAAATTGGGGACCAGTTCGCCGGATGGCAAGGTCATAACGTCACTCCGGACGTTGAAATTAACCTCCAAGTCGCTGGGGAGGGACTGATACATCATCGCGGAGGAATCTTCTCCTAGGAGCCCAAGCTCTCCCAGCCCCGTGGAGCCGGTCAAAAACACGGCCGGTGCCTCCATACCATTAGTCAATACGATATCTTGTCCCACGGCGGCGGTGGGGAATGGGGTGGCTTCCTGACGCAAACGCCGGCCCTCGTTGAGCTGCCGGTTCCAGGCGGCAACGGCTTGCGCCGTCTCGAGCCGGAACGTGAGGGTAAATGTTTGGCCGTCGCTTTGGTAGGCGTAAGCGGAGGAGTCAACACCAGTTAACGTCTGCAGATCGGCGGGCGTCGCGGGGTAGCGCGGGGGACTTACCCCGATAGGCAGCGACGAGCTGGGCGGCGGCAAGGGCACCTGCAGTATGGTCATGATCTCGGTCATATCCCGCAGAAGCTGTTGGTCGCGCTCGACCGCTTGCCGTTTGGCTTGTAACGCGGTTGAGTCCAACGTGATCGGCTTGGCGTCCGGAGAGCGCGGTTCAGTTTTGAAGGTCATGTCAACGCGCATCGTGCCGGATTGAATCGTGGTAAGCGCCTCCAGTGCCCGGCCCAAAATCTCGGCAGCGGAAATCCGGCGCGCGCCAAACGGCAAAAATCCGGCCACGGCCCCCCACACCACCAATCCCGCAAGCACCGCGACCGCGGCCACGATGACCGCAAACAAAAGACCCCGACGCGGACGACGCGAGGGAGTCGGCGTTGCCGAGAACTCCGGGAGCGTGGGAGGCGGCGGCAACGGCGGCGAGGCCACTTGCACGGGCCCGAATGAATTTTCTTCCGCCATAG
>CAYJVS010000127.1:0-3041 GCA_964373635.1 uncultured Gammaproteobacteria bacterium | reverse complement strand
CGCCTTGGGCGCGGAACCCGGGTTACCTTACAATTCTCTTCTTCCCATTTTTTACCGCCACGGGGAGTCGAACCCCGATTCCCACATTGAAAGCGTGGTGTCCTAGCCGTTAGACGATGGCGGCATGGCGGTAAAAATTGGGAATAAGATTATTTGGTACATTGTCCGCCCCAGGCGGATCCGCCTCCGGCGGAAAAGCGTGGTGTCTGCCCCGTCGCATGACGGGGTCCTAGCGTTAGACGATGGCGGCCAAATTGGTATCGCGGGAAGAACCTTCTAGCGGGATGCCGCTACGAGGTTCATGGTAGATGAGGCCGCGGTTAGCGTCAATTACCGCGCCACTTCGCCCATGGGAAGGCGCCATTAACCATAAGGGTGTGGGCCAGATTTCCTTTCCCTTCGTTCTCCTCTATAATGAAGGATATGACAACCGATATTTTTTCCGGCGTTGGCGTGGGCACCGTGACGGCGCTGTCCGCGACCCATGCCACCGTGAGGGAGGCAAGCGGCGCGGAGTGGCAGGTTCCCCGCGCGCACGTCCCCTCCGCCATCAGGGTGGGTGAGCGCGTCACCCTCTGCGCACTGCCGGATGGTGGCGCCAATCGAGACGAACTTGCGCGCGCGCTTTTGAACCAACTCCTTGGCGGTAGCCGCTAAACCCACCGTCCGCTAAGGTTCTATGTGTTCATGTCAAAACCATCTTAACCCCCCTTAATCCCCCCTTACCTAAGGGGGGATAGGGTTTTGACGTGAGTTCTATTTCCCATGCCCACGGTCGCCCCAACCAAACCACCGCCAGCCAAACGCGCCCGCCGTCCCCGGATTTGGCATTGGTTGGTCATCGGGCTGGTGGTTTTAGGCAGCGCCGTGGCAGCCGGGGTGCTGGGCGCCTACCAGGTGCGTTACCAGGGGCGGATTTATCCCGGGGTGGTGGTGGCCGGGCAACCGGCCGGCGGCATGACGCCGGCGGCGCTACTGGAACTGTTGACGGCGCGCCGGGACGCGGTCCTGCGCCAGGGGTTGGTGCTGGACGTTGACGGCAAGCAGGTGCCGCTGCCGTTGGAGATTACCGCCTCGGATCCGGATTTGGCCCGCGTGACGATTACCTATAATGTCGCCGCGGCGGTGGCGGATGCTTACCGCGTGGGGAGGGGCGGCACCCCCTGGTCGCAGCTGGTGGAACCGATTCGCCTCCGGTGGATTGGCCGCTCGTTGCCCGTACCGTTCACGGTTGACAACCTGGCGTTTAATGAGTTGCTGCGTTCGGTACTGGGTCCCGAGGAACTGCCGCCGAGGCCCGCGCGTCTCGCCCTCACGGCGACGAGCACCTTGGCGCTGCTGCCGGAGCAAGCTGGACGCGTGGCGGATGCCGCCACGGTCACGGCAAAAATCAAAGCGCATCTTGGGGCCTTTGATGCCACCACTATTCCGGTGCGGCTGGTGACGGTTCCGCCGCCGATTACCGCGGCGGAGACCAGTGACGCGTTCCGCCAGGCCGTGGCATTGGCCAATACCACTCCGCCCGCGGTGACCTATCAAGACCGCGAATGGCCGGTCCCGGCCCAAACCTTTCTGGGGTGGTTGGAGTTTCAGCGCGCGGAAGCGTCCGATGGCGCTGGTACGGTTCGCTTAGGCATCAACGCTGACGCCGTCACTCGGTGGCTGACACCGATCGTGGCCGATATCAACGTCACCCCGCGAGACGCCAAGTTCCGGCTCGAGAACGGCCGCGTGGTGGAGTTTCAGGCCAGCCGCGACGGTCTCGAGGTGGATGTGGCATCAACCACGCAAGCGTTGGTGACGGAGTTTATCCAACGGGGCAATCCGCGGATTTCCCTTGCCGTCCGCGCGCGGCCGGCAACCGTTGCAACAAGCGACGTCAACGACCTGGGCATTCGGGAACTGTTGGGCGTGGGCCGGTCAAATTTCAAAGGCAGCCCCAAGAACCGGCGGCACAACATTCAAATCGGCGTCAACGCGTTAAACGGCCTGCTGATCGCGCCGAATGAAGAGTTTTCCTTGCTCAAGGCCTTGGGCAAGGTGGATGCGAGCACCGGCTATTTGCCGGAGCTGGTGATCAAGGGCGACCGCACCATTCCGGAGTTTGGCGGCGGCCTGTGTCAAATCGGCACCACCACGTTTCGCGCCGCGATCAAATCCGGCCTGCCCATCACCAAACGGCAAAACCACTCCTTCCGGGTGCGCTACTACGACCCGCCGGGCATGGATGCGACCATTTACGATCCGGCGCCGGATTTCCGCTTTAAAAATGACACTGGCCGTCACATTTTGTTTGTGGCTGAAGTCCAAGGCGACGAGTTAGTCTTTTCTTTCTATGGCACCAAGGACGGCCGCCAGGTGGCCGTGCCGGACAAAGCCACGATTTTGAGCACGACCTCATCGGGACCGGTTCGTTACATTGTTACCGACGAACTGAAGCCCGGGGAAAAGAAGCTGGTGGAGCGGCCGGCGCCCGGCGGTTCGACGGTGTTTCAGTACCAAGTCACCTATCCCGACGGCCGCGTCAACGCGCAGGAGTTCAAGAGCGTCTACCGCCCCTGGCCGGAGACGTGGCTGGTGGGCGCAACCACCACGCCCGAGACTGCCCCCGCGGAAGGATCGGCCGGTCCGTAAACAAAACGGCAACCTGACGTGAGGTTGCCGTTGTTGTACGGTCATGTGGTGAATTCATTCCAAAATCCTTCTCCCCCCAGGAAGGGTTCTCCTCCTGACGAAGACCGCCTGCCGGACGGGCAGGGAGGAGCCAGAGGAGGCTGAGCGCGAAGACTCGGGGGCTCGAGGGGGTTAACAACTGTTTTGAAAACAGCTCGATGCATGATCCGCGGTTCATGTGCCACGGGCGGGATTTTTTACCCGGCATCTCAGGAGTTTTGCATACCTGTGCTTTCCGTTAAACTACCGTGGCCTTGAACCGATATTCTCCCCCCAACTCTGCAGACAAGGAAGTCATCCAAAGGCGCAGTCGAGCGGGCGCCAGACGTACCCTTACGGATGACTCCCCGCTTGTCGTGCCTGCAGAC
>CAYJVS010000126.1:0-3143 GCA_964373635.1 uncultured Gammaproteobacteria bacterium | reverse complement strand
GATTGAGATGTGCCCGGTGGCGGCGATCGCGTGGGAGGAGCACGTGGAAGAACAAAAACCCAGTTCCCCGTAATTAGCCGTCTTGGTGCGGGTCAATTTTTAACCGTCCATGACGGTTTTTTGATTGACGATATGCGGATTTCGGTGCTAAGGTAAGTTTATAGTGGGCTATGGAGCAATCTCGACCGAAAAATCCCTGGCCGGCCGAGGAGAAAAAAATCCTCGCCTCGTGGCAGAAGGGAAAAATTTTTGCCAAAACCTTGGCACGCGAGTCGCCCAAGGGTAATTTTGTGTTCTACGAGGGGCCGCCCACGGCGAACGCCGCGCCCGGGGTGCACCACGTCTTGGCGCGCGTCTTCAAAGACATCATTGTGCGCTTCCGCACCATGCAAGGCTATCATGTGGAACGCAAAGCCGGCTGGGACACGCATGGCTTGCCGGTGGAGCTGCAGGTGGAAAAGCAGCTGGGGTTAAAGTCCAAGCCCGAGATTGAAAATTTGGCGTCCGGTGATCCGGCCAAAAGCATCGCCCAGTTCAACGCCGCGTGCAAAAAGCTCGTTTGGCAGTTCAAGGACGAGTGGGAAAAACTGACCGAGCGCGTCGGGTTTTGGTTGGATCTCAAACATCCGTACATCACCTACGAGAACAACTACATGGAGAGCGTCTGGGCCGTGATCGCGAAGGCTCACGAGCGCGGTTTGCTCTATCCCGGGCACAAAGTCGTGCCGTATTGTCCCCGCTGCGGCACCGCGCTCTCCAGCCACGAGGTGGCGCAAGGCTATGCATCGGTGACGGAGGATTCCGTTTACGTCAAATGCCGCGTGACCCAAGGCAACCGATTTGTTCAGTCCGGCGATTTCATCCTGACGTGGACCACCACCCCCTGGACGCTGCCGGGCAACGTCGCGCTCGCCGTGGGGCCGGAGTTTGCATACGTGCGCGTTAAAGCCGGCAGCGAATGTCTGGTGGTGGCAAGAGAGCTGGCAACGTTGGTAATTCAAGAGCCCTATAAAGTTGTTTCCGAATTTAAGGGCAAGAACTTGGTGGACGTTTCCTACCAGCCGTTATTTCCCAATGCCGTGGAGCGCAAGGATTCGAAATCCGCTTGGACCGTGGTGCCGGCGGGCTTTGTTACGACGACCGACGGCACCGGCATTGTGCACACCGCGGTGATGTACGGCGAAGACGACTACCAGCTGGGCGAACAGCTGGACCTGCCCAAGCAGCATACCGTTGGCTTAGACGGAAAATTTTTGCCGCACGTTGCCGGACTGGCAGGAAAGCACGTCAAGGCCAAAGCAACCGAAACGGCAATTTACGATCATCTCAAACGGACTGGCGCGTTTTTCCGCCTTACGCCCTACACCCACGACTACCCCTTCTGCTGGCGGTGCGCAACGCCGCTGTTGTACTACGCCAAGGACTCGTGGTTTATCGCGATGACCAAGGTCAAAGACGAGCTGCTCAAAAACGCCGAGGCGATCAACTGGATTCCCACACACATCAAAGAGGGGCGGTTCGGCGAATGGTTGTCAAACGTCAAAGACTGGGCGATTTCCCGCGAGCGGTATTGGGGAACACCTTTACCAGTTTGGATTTGCCAAACTGGCGGAATCAGGAATCAGGAATCAGAAATCAGGAAATCGGATGGTACGGGTTGCGGGAAGTGGCAGGTTGTCGGGTCAGTCGCCGAGTTGAAAAGACTCGCGGGGAAAGTCCCAAAGGATTTGCACCGGCCGTTTATCGACGAGATTTTCTGGCCGTGCGAAAAATGCGGCGGCGCGATGCGGCGCGTGCCGGAAGTGCTGGACGTGTGGTTGGATTCCGGCAGTATGCCGTTTGCCCAGTACCACTACCCGTTTGAGAATCAGAACTTGATTGATAGAAAATCCGTCCCCCCTTTACGTCCCCCCCTTGCGCAGGGGGGGAGTGGGGGGGTGCAGTTTCCCGCCGATTACATCTGCGAAGCCATTGACCAGACCCGCGGGTGGTTTTATACCTTGCTGGCGGTGTCCACGATCATGGGCAAAGGCTCAAGTTACCAAAACGTCATTTGCCTGGGTCATATTAACGATGCCAAGGGACAAAAAATGTCCAAGTCCAAGGGCAACGTGGTCAATCCATGGGCAGTGATTGAACGGTACGGCGCGGATCCGTTGCGATGGTATTTGTCCACGATCAATCAACCCGGCGACGCGAAAAATTTTGACGTCTTACAGATTGCCGAGGTGACCAAGAAAGTCTTTCTCATTCTGCAGAACGTCGTGAGTTTTTACCAGCTGTTCGCCGGCAAAACGGCCCCGCGGCCGCGGGGCCGTCCCAGCGTTAGGCACGTTTTGGATCGTTGGATTTTGGCGCGGTGGGACGAGACGGTCGCCACCATGACCGCGGCGCTGGAACAGTACCAGGTGATTGCGGCCGCGCGGCCGCTGGCCGAATTCGTGACCGGCCTGTCCACGTGGTATGTGCGAAGATCGCGCGATCGCCTCAAGGCCAAGGATAAAGCCGCGGTAAAAACCCTCCAGTGGGTGCTTGGGCAAACCAGCCTGGCCTTAGCGCCGTTGACCCCGTTCTTTGCCGAGTGGCTGTATCAGCGCGCCGGCGGAAAGCAAGACTCCGTCCACTTGGAAGATTGGCCTCAAGCGGGGACAGCCGACCGTTCACTTCTTGATTTGATGGCGCAAGCGCGAAGCATTGTGGCGGAAGCGCTGGCGCAACGGATGGCCGCAGGCATCAAAATCCGCCAGCCGCTTCAGGCGGTAACCGGTCCCAAGCTGCCGACCGAGCTGGCCGCGGTCGTCCGCGATGAAGTCAATGTCTTGGAGTACCGGGTCGGTTCGAAAGTTACGCTGGATACCGCGCTGACGGACGCCCTCAAGCTCGCGGGCGTGACGCGGGAGCTCATCCGGCAGATCAATACCTTG
The DNA here is from genome assembly GCA_964373635.1 of uncultured Gammaproteobacteria bacterium. Classification (GTDB taxonomy): domain Bacteria; phylum Patescibacteriota; class Patescibacteriia; order Buchananbacterales; family GWA2-38-13; genus VMFR01. The sequence goes on along the minus strand of CAYJVS010000126.1, from coordinate 219 downwards.
CGCAAAGCGGCCGGCTTGACGCCGCGGGATAAAATTCGTATCGTCTACACGGGGAACCTCGATGACGTGCTCATCCGCCATCGAGAGGAAATTGTCAAAAAGACCAACGCGGTGGAGATTGCCCAAGGCCCGGGCGGACAGAAATTTGAGCTGCATAACCGGCCGCTCCACGTGCGGATTGAACAAATCCCCAGCCGCTGATCACCACGCACGCGCCAC
>CAYJVS010000125.1:0-3180 GCA_964373635.1 uncultured Gammaproteobacteria bacterium | reverse complement strand
TCCTCCATAGGTTGATTTTCTTTGCCCGTTATGTTTGGGGCAGTTTATGTTTTGGTTCGATGTTCGCCAATTCGGTAGAGATAAATTGCCGTCTGGCGCGGGGTGGGTTTATCCACCGCGACGGGAGCCCACCTGGGGATGGGAAAGGCATAACTGACAACCCGGCTGCCTGGCGCCAACTCGCGGTCCAATTTTGCCGCAAGCTGCTGCATGGCGCGAGGGGTCAAAAACGCGGTCACCACCCCCGTGCCCTGCAGCGGTTGCCGGAAAAAATTCCGGTAAGCCACGCGGATGATATGCCGCTTTCCGCCTAACCATATTCTACCCTGACAGACGAGATACGGCAAGAGGGCAACCTCGTAGCCTTGGCCGACCGCGCCATACCGCTCCGCCGCGCGAATCAGCACCCGACCGTCGCCGGAACCCAGGTCGCAGAGCACTTCGCCCGGCTGCGGCCGCGCCAGCGCCAACATCCGGTCAATTTCTCTCCGCGGCAACGGCAAAAACGGCGCTGCCAACACCCCGCCCCAGGCGAACGTGCCGAGAACCGCAAGGATTAACAATACCAGCCACCACGGCATAGACCGAAAATGACTAATTGCGGAAGAAGTAATCGGTAAGGCCCATCCTGGTCATTCCGCCCCGACCGTACTGCGGCCGCGGGAGGAATCCTGATCCTGGACAAGCCAGGATGACGGGTTAAGGAGGGTCATCATTCTGGGACGCCGCGTCTCCAGAATCAGAACCTGGCACGATGACCGTTTTTCTCAATGGTCAACTTTTCCCCTCCGGGGGATCTCCCGAAGGGAGCAACACACAACCACAACTTACCACTGACAACTATTTGGAGTATACTCAATACCATGATGCCACGGCTTGCCGAGATCAAATTCCCCCGCTTTTCATTGGTGAGCGTCAGCCACCCCTCAAGCCGCGAACTTGATGGGCTGGCCCAGCGCTGGAATTTCACGGCCGCTGACCTGCGCGATGGCGTGGGGATGGCCAAGCGAACCCGCCTGGAAATTCACCCCGACTACCTTTGCCTGGTGACGCTCTGGCCGGCGTACCGGCGGTCAAGCGGCGACATTCAACCGGTCGAACTAAGTTTTTTCCTCCGTCCCGACGCGCTGGTGGTGGTCGCGCGCGGCACGATCACCGCCTTCACCGAACAGCTCCTTGATCTTTCCCGCCAGCCGGAGCTCAGAGAACGGCTCGGTCAAAGCACGCCGGAACCCGTGCTCGCCCACCTCCTCACCCATCTCTACGGAGCGCTGTTCCCCATGATTGACCACTTAATTGACGACTGCGACGCGATTGAACATGAAATATTTTCGCATCACGAGCGCCGGATGATTTCGCACATTCTCTCCATCCGCAGAAACATCACCGATGTGCGGAAAATTCTCCAAGCGCATAACCGCGGGCTCAAACGCCTGATCCTCTACCTAACCGAACATCCCCGCTACGCGCTCAAACCCCAGAACCGCGCGTTTGGCGATCTCATGGACGCCGTGCGCGAGGCCTGGGACACCTTGGACAACCTCAAAGAACGGATTGAAGCGTTGCAGCAAACCAACGAATCGCAAATCGCGTTTCGGATGTCGGATATCATGAAAACGCTCACCATTATTTCGGTCTTTACCTTCCCCTTAACGCTGGTGGCCGCCCTCTTCTCCGTCTCCCTGACCAACGGCATGCCGTGGCTCCACCGCCCCGGAAGTTTCTGGTACGTGGTCGGGATCCAACTGGGCGTGGCCGCGGTGATGTTGTGGTTTTTCAAGCGCAAACGGTGGTTTTAGGCCGAGCGCAGGGAATAGGGATGGCCGCCTCTGGCGCTTTTTTTTGATTCAGGTTGGCGCGGTCAAGGCCGCGACGATGGATTCAACGATGGCGGTCGCCGCGCGCGGTTGTCCCAACTCGCGGCAGCGGGCTTTCATCCGCGCCAAGCTTTCGGGGTTTAAAAGCAGCCGCGTTAAGGCGCGCGCCATCTCGAGCGCATTTTGGGAACGCACCGCCACTCCCCGATGCAAGACAAAATTGAGGTTATCTTCTTCCTGGCCGGCAATGACGTTGCCGACCGCCAACGGCAGCCCCAGGGCCAGGCACTCGCTCACCGTCAGTCCGCCGGCTTTGGTCAAAATTACGTCCGCGGAGGCCATCAAGACTTCCAAATTGTCCACAAATCCAAAGGTAAAAATGTTTGGCGCCCGGCGCATCGGCCACGACGCGAGCCGCCGCTGCAAGCGGGAATCGCGCCCGGCCACGATCAAAAATTGGCACGGCACCCGCTGGCGGATGCCGCGGATCAACGTCTCCAAATACGGAATCGTGATCAACCCTCCGACCACGAGCAGCGCCGGCAGCGCGGGATCCATCCCGAGTTGTTGGCGCGCCTCGGCTCGGCCGGCGGGACGGGAAAATTTCGGGTCAATCGGAATGCCCGTGGCTAAAATCCGCTCGGCGGGAACGCCGAGGCCCACCACGCAGGCTTTGACGTCGTCGTTGGCGACAAAGTAGCGTTTAACCGCGGGCTCAATCCAGTAACGGTGGCAGCCGAAGTCCGTGATGACCATGCCCATCGGCGCCGTCGCCCCCGCGCCCGGGCGAAAGTTGGCGATGACCCTTAACGGCATCGGGTGCGTGCCGAGAATGTAGCTGGGCTGATACTGGGCCAGAAACGCTCGCAGACGCGGTTCCACGCCCCAGCGCGTCAGGCGGTGCAACAACCGTTGGCGCTCCCCGGGCTGGTTGTAGCGCCGGTACAGCCGCCCCCACAACCCAATGGCGTGGGCGCTGATGAAATTGTACCCGTCCTCGTAGCCGAAGCGAAAAACCGGATGGGCAAAATCCAAGACGTTTCTGGTTTCAATTTGAATCTCGGGAGCCACCGCCCGGAAGGCGGCGGCGACGGCCCGCGCGGCCGTGACGTGCCCCATCCCCCCGCTGGCGTACAGAATGAGCACCCGTGAATTATTGGTCATTATCCGATGGTGAGTAACGAATTGCGATTGCCAGATCATGCCCGCTGGGGTTTCAACTTCGGCCCGGTCGGCGTATCCTCAACCAAAAATCCAGCCGCGGCTATCTGTTGCCGGAGCAGATCCGCTTGGTGCCAATCTTTGGCCTGGCGCGCCGCTTCGCGCTGTATGACCAGCTGTTCCACCGCCGCGGGCACGGGCG
>CAYJVS010000124.1:0-3187 GCA_964373635.1 uncultured Gammaproteobacteria bacterium | reverse complement strand
CGTTGAATTTTGCAGCCGTTAAATTCGGGTCGCGCGGGAGGTTGGTATACTTGCCGGGCTTGCGGATGGGGACTTGCATGGAGGTCATTTCAAAAGTCATGGCGAGGAACGGAGTGATGTGGAGGAGTTTTAAGATGGCCTCATGGCGTACTTTACTGTCCCGCGCCTACTGGCTGCCAACGGTGTACACCATCATCATCCCGGCCTCCAGGTGCTCGGCGATGTGGCAGTGCGCCATCCATTCGCCGGGGTTGGTCACCTCCAACAGCAGTTCCACGCGGTCGCCCGTCTGGATGGCGGCCGTGTCCTTCCACACCAGGTTGTCGTTGGTGACGCCGTTGGTGCTCACCACCAAGAAGCGGTTGCCGTGAAAGTGGATGGGGTGCTGCATGGGATGCTGCGCGGCCGGGTCGTTGAACACGCTGATCTTGACCAGGTCGCCGGTCTGGAATTTCCAATCAATGTCCATGTTGATTTTTCCGGTGTCCTCGTCAATCAGCTGCCATGTTACCATTTCGGAGTTGGACATCACGTTCATCATGCCCATGTCGTCCTCCCATTCTATCTTTTGCACCTGGCCGCCCATCTGGTCGTTCTGCATCATCTGGCCGCTGCCCATCATGTTCATGTTGTGGCCGCCGGCCTGCTGCATCATGCCCATGCCCTGCATCTGCAGGCCGAGCCGTAATCGCTTGTCCACCGGACCGGAGAGCTTTTCCTGCAGCCGCGAAAGCTCTTTCTGTAACACCGCATCGGTTCGCAGCACGGCGAACTGCTCGGCATAGGACGGCGCAACCGGTTCACCGGCAACCACGACTTCGCCCAAGGTATACGTTTTGTCCGGCGTGCGGTGCTCCAGGCGATAGGTGCCCGGGGCTGCAAACCGCGCTTCCACCACCGCCCGTTCGGAAGGATTGATGAGCACCTCCTCTACCATCTGCTCGCGCAGGTAGCGCCCGTTGTCGCCGCCGACCAGCTTCATGCGCAGACCTTGCATGCCGACGTTCAACGGCCGCGCGTTGGCGACATTCGTCAGGTAGATTCGCACCACTTCGCCGGTCTGCGCCTCCAGCCGATAATCGGTTTCGCCATTGACCAGCATCACGTTGCCGTAGCGGCCCATGAGCGCGCGGTTCGCAAACGACGGATGAAACGGTTCAATCCCATCCGGGCCGACCAACACGTCATCCAGCATCAGCGCCACTTCCCGATTGACCGGCGACCAGTAGTCCGTCCGCGAGGGAACAACCAAAAAATTGCCGTAGAGGCCAAGCTCCTGCTGGTAATCTTCGCGGACATGCGGGTGGTACCAGTACACGCCCGCGTCCGGGAATTTGACCTCATAGGCGAACGACTGGCCCGGCTGGACCGGCGGCTGGGTGACGTTGGGCGTGCCGTCGAATTTATTCTTTAGCCGCACCCCGTGGGAGTGGATGGTAGAGGGGATGTCGGTTTGATTGGTGAAGTTGATGGTGACCTCCGCGCCCTGCGCCACTTTGATGAGTGGGCCGGGGATCATGCCGTTGTAGGCCAGCATCTTGACTTCCCGGTCACCGATTTTTTTCTTAACGCTGGAAGCCGTGAGATGATACGTGTCGCCGTTCTTGAGCTCGACGGTTTGGGTTGACTTCGCTTGCGCCAAGCCGACGGTATCCGGGGCCAACACTCCTCCGGCCGGAGCCGGAGGGGAACCGGGGCTCCGGCGGAAGGAGATGACCGTGCCGATACCAATGACGGCGACAACCGCGATAACGGCGATGAGTGATTTTTTCATACCGGCGCAGTTTTATTCATTGGTGATACATTTGTCCAGCATGAATGTATGGTCCCCCCCTGCTGAACGCCCCTACGACAGGTGCTGGGACACCAGTTTGGTCATCTCAAACATATTGACCGTGTCGCGGCCGCCGAAGACCGCTTTCAGCTTCTCGTCGGCGATGATGTTGCGCTTGTTTTTGGGGTCTTGCAGGTTGTGCTTTTTGATGTACACCCACAGAGCTTTGGCAACTTCGGACCGGGGCATCGGCCCAGCTCCCACCACGGCGGCCAGCTCCGGGCTGACCTGCATCGGCTTCATAAAGGCGGCATTGGTCTTGGCCATAGCGTTTTTTTGTTATTTGGTTAGTTAGTTAATAATGTTCACTATAGATTCCCGCCCGCCTCCGCCCCACGGGTCTCGGCGAGGCGAAGGCGGAGAGGGAGGGATTCGGTCACCCATAAATTTCCTGACGGAAATTTTGTGCGACCCCGCCTCGCGGCGCTCGCCTCCCGCCTCCGGCGGGAACTCGCGCAACGCTGCGGCATTCTCACCCTCCCCGCGACACAAACTCTTGTGTCGCTCTCTCCTCATTCGTGAACTCATTCGGAGAGGGAGGGATTCGCCCCCGTCGTCGCTCCGCTCCTCCCCATTGGGCTTCCGCCCTCTGGCGGTCCGACGTTCGTCGGACCTGCCACCCCAAATCTGGGGGAACTTTTCCCCCAACGCCCCCTTGGGTTCGAATCCCTATTTCAGATTTGTTGCTATCACCCCAGACCCTGCTGGGGGTGTCAGCAACAAACTCGGAGAGGGAGGGATTCGAACCCTCGAACCCTTGCGGGTTACCGGTTTTCGAAACCGGCGCACTCGGCCACTATGCGACCTCTCCAAAAGACTACTTTTCGTATGGTTAGCGCCCCCCACGGGGGATCACCCGAAGGGTGGCACTCGGCCACTACGCGACCTCTCGGTAGAATACAATGTCTGCCCCTACTCTAGCGAGGTGCTCCGGTAGCGTCAAATCGGCCCAGCAACGTGGGAACGCAGCCGAGAGAAAATATGCTATACTAAAAACAACGTACCTAAATAAGCTCGCTCGCTTTCGCTCGCTCGTTTTCGTGAGCGGGGCAGTAACCCCGCCCGAGACCTTGGGGAGAACACAGCCCCCTGGGAACCCCTTGCGGATTGGTTCCCCGCGGCAGAGCCGCGGGGTAGAAGAGCAAATAAAGGTTACCATTGCCCCTATCTTATGTCATCCGTCCGCAAACTCATCATCCCCGTGGCTGGCCTCGGAACGCGGTTTTTGCCCGCGACCAAGGCCCAGCCCAAGGAAATGCTGCCGCTCTTGGACAAACCGATCATCCAGCACATCGTGGAAGAGGCCGTCCGTTCCGGCATCACCGACATCATTTTAGTCACCGGCAAAACCAA
>CAYJVS010000123.1:0-3259 GCA_964373635.1 uncultured Gammaproteobacteria bacterium | reverse complement strand
TTAGTGGTGGGTGATAAATTTTGGGGACAAGGGGCGCGAAGGCGCCTCTTTTTGCCTAAAAAGAAAAATGGTATACTTGCAACGGTCAACTCACAACTGATAATTGACGTATGTCCTTAAATGAACTTTTCACCATCGCGGTGGAGCGTAAGGCCTCTGATCTGCACTTGGTGGCCGCGCTGCCGCCGATTTTGCGCATTGACGGCAATCTTTTTCCCATTGCAGGCAAAGCCAAGCTCACGGGAGCCGAGATCCGCGCCTTGATCAAACCGATCCTGACGGAAAAGCAAAGCGACATCCTGCAAACCGAGCGCGAGCTGGATTTATCGTACGACTTGCGCGGCATCGGCCGTTTTCGCGTCAACTGCCACTGGGAGAAAGACAACCTCGGCATGGTGGCGCGCGTCATCAGTAAAGAAATTCCCACCCTCAAGGAGTTGGGAACGCCCGAGGTGGTCTATAACCTGCTGCAACTCGGCCAGGGGTTGATCTTGGTCACCGGGCCGACCGGCTGCGGCAAATCCACGATGCTCGCGGGCATAATCAACCACATCAACCAAGAGCGCGCCGTCAACATCGTCACCCTTGAAGACCCGATTGAGTTCATCTTCACCCCGGTCAAGTCCATCGTCAAACAGCGGCAGCTGCACACCGACATGATCAGTTTCCACGCCGCCTTGATCCACGTTCTGCGCCAAGACCCCAACGTCATCATGGTGGGCGAAATGCGCGATCTGGAAACCATCGGCACCACCATCACGCTGGCGGAGACCGGCCACCTGGTCTTGGCGACACTCCACACCCACAACGCGGCGCAAACCATGGACCGGATCATTGACATTTTCCCGCCCTACCAACAACCGCAGATTCGGCTCCAACTCTCCATGACCCTGCGCGCGATCATCTCGCAACGGCTCATCCCGCGCCAGGAAAAAGGCCGGATTGCCACCCGTGAAATTCTCCTCAACACGCCGGCGGTCGCCAATCTCATCCGCGAAAACAAAATCGCCCAGATCAAAACGGTGCTGCAAACCAGCGCCGAGGAGGGCATGATCACCATGGATCAAGACCTCATCAACCTCTACCGCCGAGGCGACATCACCAAAGAAACCGCGCAATTCCACATGCTCAACCCCGAGTTGTTGGAGTAGTCCGTCATGAGCAGCGGAGAGGGGATTGCGTATTTTTTATAGGTTCAGAAACTTGACACTCGATAGAGAACATGCTATACAACCCTTCCAAAGGATTCTCTCGGGAAATCCTTTGCTCCTTGAGACAGCCGGCCTGTCCCAAGGCGCTCTTTCCCAACTCAGCAGGTTCAGCCCTGCCCTTACGGGTCAAGGTCAAACCCGCCGATAGAAGAGGAGTAAGTCGTGGTCAATTTGCCGTTGCTTACCGTTCATTTGCCCCGCGACGAACAAGGGCGATTCCGGGTCAAGAAGATTGCGACGCACTGCCGGCCGCACATCGACGAGTGCTTCTGCCTCTGGCTGCTGCGGCATGAGCCCGCCGGAAAACTCTTTGTTGGCACCGCCAACGCTCCACTGGAATTTTGGGGTTCCGGCCGGGGCACGCCCGACGGCCGAACCATCGCCGAACACGAACGCGAGGGGACGCTGGTCGTCGGCCTGGGAAGCTCCGCCTTCGACGAGCATCCACTGCGCGGTCTCCACCCCCACCGCCTCACTGCCGCCTCATCGGTGCTGGCGGAAGCGCTCGGCATCGCCGATGATCCCGTCTACCAGCCGCTGCTGGATGAGATCGCCCTGCACGACAGCGGCCAACGGCCCAGCGACTTGGCCACCATGGTCAAGTTGCTTCACGAGGAGTTTCCGGACGAGCCGCGGCGGGTCCTCGAGTGGACCTATGTGGTGTTCCGAACGCGGGTGAACCTGCAGCGCCGTTTCCTGGGGCCGGCCGCGCAGACCTGGCGCGAGTGTGCGCGGGTCTTCGCGCTGCGGTTCCGGCAGCGGACCATCCGCGTCGGACAGATCGCGCTGACGGAGTCCAACTCGCAGATTCCACGGGTGGGACGAGCGCGTGACCACGGCAACTGCGACGTGCTGCTGGTCAATGGTCCGCTGGCCGGCGGCCAGTTCGGCAACACCCAGCTGTACGTCAGACAGGGCCTCAACCTCCCCGACCCCGCGCGCCAGTGGGTTCGGGGCACGGTCGGCCAGGTGCGGGCCACGGATACCCTGACGGAGATCGCGGAGCTGCTCTGCCGACTCAACCCGCGGGGGATTCGGGCGATAGCCGGTTCGCGGAAACATGACCCGGCGGTCCGCGAGATTGCCGAGATTCTGGACCAAGCCAGGCACCCCCGAGACTGCGCGTGGGCGACCATGGCCATCGCGCGACTGATCCGGCTGGAAGAGTTCAGCCGGCAAGGATTGTCCCGGCCCAATGCCCGCGACCCGCGGCTGATCGCCCGCCAGCAGCTGCCGGACTTGCCACACTGGTTCGTTGAGCCGACGGCCGGTTGGATTTTCAACGGCGCGCGTTCGGCCGACCACATCCCGCCGAGCAAGATTCCGGCCGATCTGCTCCTGACGTTCATCTACCAGGCGCTCGTCCCGCCGGAACTCCGGCCGACCACGCCGCGGGTGCACGTCGCTAACGTGGCGGCGTCACCCTCCCCGACGGCTGAACCAGAACCCACGGCCTAACCCCCGTAACATCATCGGGCTCTTTCTGCCCCGCGGCCAATCCACCGCGGGGCCTCTTTTTTGACTTTCCTCGCCTGGCGGGGTAAATTATTCAAACCGCTCCCGGGGTGACCCCTCCGGGGAATCACCCGCGGGGGGTGAAGACTTGCCCCCTAAAAATTTTTGCCTTCACGCTCCCATGGCTCAATGGATAGAATTCGGATCTCCTGCCCGCCAATGCCTGTGCCCTCGTGGTGAAATGGATATCACAATGGGCTTCGGACCCATTGTTCTAGGTTCGAATCCTAGCGAGGGCATTGGCACTGGCAGGCGGGTCGGACCGGTTGTTAGGGGTTCTGCGCCAATGGCGCACCCGCCTGGGGCGGGGAATCCCTCCGGGAGCACCAAAACAATACACGGGGTAAGGATGCCCATACCGTGTTCCGCGGGACGAGGCATGAATGTAACCTCACTAGATCCACGCGCCCATAGCTCAATTGGCAGAGCAGTGGCCTCTTAAGCCAACGGTTGGGGGTTCGATTCCCTCTGGGCGCATCAAAAACACCCACCGCGCGGTGGGTGTTTTTGATGCTGTAATTATACGCTTCGCG
>CAYJVS010000122.1:0-3269 GCA_964373635.1 uncultured Gammaproteobacteria bacterium | reverse complement strand
GCTTTGCGGTGGGTGACGGTTCGTTGCCCCGGCTGCGGGGAGGCGGCGCGCCGCGAAACCGACGTCATGCCCAACTGGGCCGGCAGCAATTGGTATTTTTTGCGCTACTGCGATCCGCGTAATGAGCAGGCGTTGGCAGATCCGAAGAAATTACTCTATTGGATGGGTGCAGAGTCCTCCTCCGCCAAGGCTACGAAGGTCAAGAAAGCTCCAAAGGACAATCAACTCCGCGGCGGAGTTGATTGGTACAACGGCGGCATGGAGCACACGACGCTCCATTTGCTCTACTCGCGTTTCATCTATAAATTCCTCTGGGACATTGGGGCGGTGCCGAAATCGTGCGGGCCAGAACCTTACCGCAAGCGCACTTCGCACGGGTTGATATTGGGCCAAGGCGGCGAAAAAATGTCCAAATCGCGCGGCAACGTGGTCAATCCCGACGCCGTGGTAAAAACGTACGGCGCCGACGTTTTACGGCTCTACGAGATGTTTATCGGGCCGTTTGATCAGGCGGCGCCGTGGGATCCGCGCGGGATCATTGGGTTGCAACGGTTTGTTGCCAGTGTCTACCGTCTGGTGCACGATTGGCGGAAATCACCGGGGGAGTCTCTAACGGGCGACGCGGCGGTTGAAACGCGGCTGCAGCAGACGATTCGCAAAGTCAGTGACGACATTGAAGCGATGCGGTTTAACACCGCGATTGCGCAGCTGATGACGTTGCGGAATGTCGTGGTGGCGACGTCAGCAACCGTGGCGCGGTCGCAGCTCGAACGGTTTTTAGTCTTGCTTTCCCCCTTTGCCCCGCACCTGGCTGAGGAACTGTGGCAGACGGTGGGTCATCGCGACAGCATCTTCCAACAGTCCTGGCCGGCCTTTGATGCCGCTAAAGCGCAAACGGCCTCCCTGACGGTGGTGGTCCAAGTTAACGGCAAAGTCCGCGGGCGGTTGACCGTTGCGCCCGGGACGCCCGAAGCCGCGCTGGTGGAGCAAGCGCGGGAATTACCGGCGGTGCAACGCTATCTTAAGGGTGGCGTTCATGTCCGGGTGGTGTACGTCAAAGACCGGCTGGTGAATTTTGTCACCCGTTGAGGCTGTGGCAAAGCCACATTCTCCCCCTTCCGAAGGGGGAGAAAGCCACATTCTCCCCCTTCCGAAGGGGGAGTTAGAGGGGGTTTATCGTTGCTTCAAACCATTCCTCCAATGTCGCGATGCATCGTCGATTTCTCTGACCCCGTCGCCTGGGACGGCCACGTGAAAACGCACGCCGGTCCGGACGGCGGGTTGCTGCAGTCCTGGGTCTGGGGGGAAGTGCAACGGCGTGCCGGCCGTCCGGCGCGCCGTTTGGCGCTGGTCGCCGATGGCCGTTTGCAGGCGGCGTGGCAAGTCATTGAGCACTCGCTGCCGTTGGGGCAGCGGTATTGGTATGCGCCGCGGCCGGTCGGCGAGGTTGGAGCAGGAAATCGGGAGCGGGAATATATTTTGCCAGAAATTGTTGCGTTGGCAACGCGAGAAAAGGCGGTGTTTGTGCGCGTTGACCAGGGAAAGCCATGGTCGTTGCAACCGTTGGGGTTTCGGTCCGTACCCGCCACGGTGCAGCCGCGTGAAGAGTTATTGATTGATGTCCGGCCGAGCGCGGCGGACTTACTGGCGGCCATGAAACCCAAGACCCGCTATAACATTCGGTTGAGCCAAAAGCACGGGGTCACGGTGGCGGACGTTTCACCCACCGCGGCCAATGTGAAGGAATTTTTTTCGTTGGTAGCGCGGACGGCAAAACGGCAGGGAATACGGACGCACTCGAAGGCGTACTACGAAACCATGGTTGCCGTTTTGACGGAAGCTGGCATGGGGCGGTTGTTGGTGGCGTCACTGGCGGGCACGCCGTTGGCCGCAGCGTTTTTGGCGGTCTTCAACGGGGTGGTGACGTACCTCCACGGCGGGAGTTCCCATGAGCGTTCCGAGGTGATGGCGCCGTACGCGCTCCATTGGCACGCGCTGCAATTGGCCAAACAACTCGGGGCGCACCATTACAATTTTGGCGGCGTATCCAGCACGAATCAACATTGGCTTGGCATCACGCGCTTCAAGCAGGGCTTTGCCCCGGCCACGCCGTTTACCGGGTACGGCGGCGCCTGGGAGCTGCCGGTTCATCAACATCTCTACCGCATCTACCTCATTTTGCAAAAAATGAATCACCGGACATCGGATGTCCGGCGCAAAAACGGACATCGGATGTCCGGGAAATAGCCGGTAAACATATGGAACTATACCATGTCGTTAACCGCGGGGTTGAACAACGGGATATTTTTCTTGACACGCGGGACTACTTGCGCGGTGTGTTCGACCTGTTTGAATTTAATGATCAAGAGTGGGTAAACTCCGCCGCGAGATTTTTCACTCCTCCCTATAACCTCGAGTTGCATGCGGCGGAGCGTAGCCGCCGGGCTCCCATCGTCGATCTCCACGCCTTTTGCCTCATGCCCAATCACTACCACCTCCTGGTGAGCGAGCGGGTTGACGGGGGATTACCCCTGTTCATGAAAAAGCTGAACATGGGCTACGCCAAGTATTTCAACGAGCGCTACCAACGCAGCGGGGCGCTGTTTCAAGGTAAGTACAAGCGAGTCCTGGTTCGGCGTGAGGCGCATTTTTCCCACCTGCCATTGTACATCCACCTCAACCCACTGGATTTGCTGGCGCCCGAGTGGCGGCAGGGCAACGTGGGAAATCCTCGCCGGGCGTTGGATCACCTCGAGCGATACCGGTGGAGCAGCCTGCCCGATTATCTGGGGCAGAAGAATTTTCCTTCAGTCACGACGCGAGATCTTCTCATCGGTGCGATTGGGGGTCCGGCGGCGCATCGTCGCGCGTTGTACGATTGGATCAAGCGCGATGTGGCAGTGGCGATGAGTGTTGATGCCGGTTTTGAATAAGTGGACATTCCGGACATCCGATGTCCGGAATGTCCACACCTGGCCCCGATAAAGCCAATAATTAACCGTCGCTCTTTTCACGCTATCGCATGAAAAGAGCGACGGGGAGTGATCGTTTTTCTCCGTGGTGATTTTTAGGGTTAACCGCCGGATGCCCTCGCGTGCCGTGCTGCGATCGGTAGCGGACGTGCTTCGCCGCGGCGGTATTATCGTTTACCCGACCGATACGGCCTACGCCATCGGCGGCTGCTTCAACCGTGCGGTGGTACGGCGGCGGGTGCTGGCGATTAAAGGCCGGCGGGACCGGAAGTTTACGCTCGTTGCCGCCAGCCTGGC
>CAYJVS010000121.1:0-3382 GCA_964373635.1 uncultured Gammaproteobacteria bacterium | reverse complement strand
CCGATCCTGGACTCGGCCAGGATGACGCCTGGGCGCTGCCAGGATCTCACTCATGGATTGGCCTGGATTCCGGATCTGGGGCCGGAATGACACCAAACGCGTACGTCCTCATCATCGTCGGATGGAGTTAATAATGCTCGGTTCTCCGCTGGAACGGGGTGGTGTCGGCATCCGGGACATTGACCGTGGTTCCGACGGGAAAATATTCATCCAGCCGCCGTTCGTCGCCGGGGGTGAGCCGCCAACCCAATGCCCCCAGGTCTTCGCGGAGATGTTCTTCGCTTGACGACTTGACCAGCGTGACCACGTTGGGCTTATTGACCACCCAATTGATGGCGACTTGCGCCGGGGTGCGTCCCAAGCGGCGGGCAATTTCGTCCAGGAGCGTTATCCCCGGCTGGGCCAGTTCACCGTGTTTGCCAATCGGCCGATACGCGGTAACCAGGATACCATGGCGCTGGCAGAACGCCAAGGTGCCGTTATGCTCGTACGCGCGCGCGTGCAGACTGAAGTGAATTTGGTTGGTGGCAATGCCGTACCGCGTATGGCGCATGGCTTCCTCCAGCAGCGGCACGTGGAAGTTGCTGACGCCGGCGAAGCGAATCAGTTCGTTTTCGCGTAACCAGTCCATCGCCCGCATGGTCTCCCGCAGGGGTACCGCGCGATTTGGGCCGTGGATAAGGTAGAGATCAAGCTGCTTGATGCCGATTCGCTCCAAACTGCCCCGGCACGCGGCAATCACGTCATCGTGACGCAGATGCGTCGGATAGACTTTGGAGGTAATGAATAACCCTTGGCGCGAGCGCTGGCGAATCGCTTCACCCACGAACCGTTCGGCCCACCCATCGGCATAGTACTCGGCCGTGTCCACATGCGTGATGCCGGCATCAATCGCGGCCACAATCGCCTGGATGTCGCGCGCATCGTCATTGGCGACATCATGGGCCGCCCCGCCGCCCATCTGCCAGGTGCCGAGCCCTAAAACCGGCAACGCAAAATCACCAACACGTTTGACCGGTATGACCAGTCGCGCCGATGGCGGCGCCGGTTTAACTTTCATCAACCCAGCGGGCATACTTGACGACAATGGGATGGGGCAAAAATCGAGCCAGCCAAGTGCCCACCCGGTTGCCCCAACCCGGGACCACCACGGCTTGACCGCGCGCTAACCCCGCGTAGCCAGCCCGCGCCACGGCCGCCGGATCCGCCAGCCGGCCTTGGAATAACCGGATATGCCTAGCTTTGGCGCGGGCGGGAAAATTCGTGCGCGTGGGGCCCGGGCAGAGCGTGGTCACCGTCACGCCGGACCCGCGCAACTCCTCGCGCAAGGCCTGGCTGAACGACAAGACGTAGGCTTTGCTGGCGTTGTAGACGGCCATCAACGGGCCGGGCTGAAACGCGGCCGTGGAAGCAATGTTCAAAATTTTTCCCTCCCCGCGGGCGAGCATCTCCGGCAACAAAAGTTTGGTCAAACGGGTCAGGGCGAAAACATTCACCGACAGCATGGCCAGCTCGTCTTGCCAATCCGTGGCCGCAAAATACCCGTGCACGCCGACGCCGGCATTGTTCACCAGCACGTGCACGGGGATCCGGTGGGCGCACAACTCCCGGTAGACCTCAATCACCCCGGGCGGCAGTTGCAAGTCCGCCGCCATCACCGTCACCGTCACCCCGCTGGATAGGCGCAATGATTCGGCGCGTTGGAGTAATTTTTCCTCATCGCGGGCGACCATCACCACATGGTAGCCATCGTGGGCCACAACTTTCGCCAACTCCCAGCCAATCCCGCTGGTGGCGCCGGTTACCAGCGCGGTTTGCGCCATAGGTTTAGTAGTTATTCCACCCGGTCCGTTCCATCAAGCGGTAGCGCACGCCTTTCCCCAGGGCATCGTCGCGATACGTGGCGTACTCGGCGGTGAACCGCTCACCGCCGGCATTGGCCCAGAATTGATCAAACAGCGCGGCGGCCTGCCGGAGCGGTTCGGCCGTGAGGCTGCCGGTGACCAGCAGGTCGGCTTCCAAATTGATATCGCGCAAGGCCCGCTTGGTCAGCGGCGCTGATCCGGCCAAGAGGCTCGCGCTGCCGTCTTGGCGCCGAATCAACAAAAACGTTGGCGCCGCGCCGTCATGTTGGCCGACATGCCAGCGCACAAAGACATTCTTGCCCGCCTGGAGCATCAGCTCGGACGCCACCGGAAGGTTCGGAATCCCGTCGAGGAATTTCCACCGCGCATCGCGGTTGGGATCCAGGATGACGCGCACCGTCGAGCCGCGCTCCGCCGCTTCCTTCAAGCCACGGATCACCCGCCGATCCGCCAGGGCGCGGCTCACCACGTCCACCGCATCGCCCGCTTGCGCCGCTTTCAGCTGCTCGTTGATCGCACCCGCAATTTTCCCCTCACTCACCAGCTGCAGGGTGACGGTGCTGGTGGCCGTGGTCGGCGTCATCCCCAGACCGCGCGTGTTGAACGCCACCGGAAAGCCGGAGAATGTCGCAACCGCTTGGGTGCTGGCGAGGAGCTCGCGCCAGGGCCCATTGACAAATTCCAGCGCCAGACCGGTGTCGAGCGCATTGGCGGTGTTGGGATCGGTAGACGCCACGAGGCTGACCACATCATTGCCGCGGTCGGCCACCACCACGTGGCGCTGGTTGGCTTTAAAATTCAGCAGGCTGGACCACGAGCGCCAACTGACCTTTTGATCCGGAGCGAAGGGGTGGACGAGTTTCCCGCCGCTTGTCAAGTCGGCAAACCAACGGAGGGCCGTCCGCCACAATACCCCGTACGCCGGATTACCGTCCCGCAGTTTGCTCAACTTGGTTTCCACCACGATCACGCCGGCTTGCCGCAACTGCTCCACTTGCGGATTGGTCACCCCGCCGTACACGGTTGAAATCGGATCCACGATCAACATGATGGGTACGGTGGGCTCAGCCCGGCGCTTGGCCAGCACCACCTGGGTGAATTCATTGGTCAGGTCGCGCAGACCCACGGATCCGGCGGGCTGGTATTCGTGAAAAAGAAAAAAGTTAAGAACCACGAACCGCTGGGCGCCGGCAATCAACGCGGCCATGGCAGCGAAAACCTCGTAACGCCGGACCGGCTTTCCCTGGCGGTGGCCGGTAATGTCACTCAACAGCCGCACGTTGCTGGCGGCAACCAGATACGCCCGGCTGGACACGCTCACGCCGAGCGGCAACGGCTTAAAACGGAAATACATTCCCAAAACCGCGAATATGCCGAGGACGGTGAGGAGCCGCCGGCGCCACCGTTGGCGTTTCGTGCCCTCGTCAAACCAGCTCATACCCCGTGGGACAACTTTGCTATCATGAAAAAATATCGGCTCTTCCGGCATTGGTGTGGGTACTACACCGTCCCTTACG
>CAYJVS010000120.1:0-3385 GCA_964373635.1 uncultured Gammaproteobacteria bacterium | reverse complement strand
TCGCTTGCTCTTTCTTGACGCCGTACGCCGACCGGCTTTGCTTGCGCCCCTCGACGCCGCTGGTGTCGTAGATGCCGCGCACGATGTGGTACCGCACGCCGGGCAAATCCTTGACGCGCCCGCCGCGCACCAGCACGATCGAGTGCTCCTGCAGGTTATGGCCTTCGCCGGGAATGTAGGCGGTGACCTCCAATCCGTTGGACAGCCGGACGCGGGCGATCTTGCGCAGCGCGGAGTTGGGCTTCTTGGGGGTCATCGTGGTGACTTTAAGACACACGCCGCGCTTAAACGGCGAACCCTTGGGCAGCTCATACCGTATTCGCTGCAACGTATTGTGCATCGAGCGGAGCGCCGGCGTTTTGGATGTGCCCGACGGCGGCGTCCGCGGCCGCCGGAGCAGCTGGTTGGTAGTGGCCATGGGTTGAAGGCATAAAAACCCTGCCCAAGGGACAGGGCACATGGAGTCGTATCCGGAGTATACCGACTGGGAAAGCAAAAGTCAACGGTCTCCCGCGCCCCGCCGCCGGTTCCGCCGTCACCACGGCTGCCCGGTAAATAAGGCAAACAGCCCGACGAGAAGCGGGAACAGGAGGGGGTAGGTGAAAAACAACAAGGGTAAAAACAGCCACAAGCCGTACGTCTGCAGCAAAACTTCCACGTTGTGCCAGCGTTCGGGCAACAGGGCAAACAGCACCTTGGAGCCATCCAGCGGCGGAACGGGAATCAAGTTGAAGACCGCGAGCATCACATTCAAAAAGACGGCAATCTTGAGGTAGTCAACAAACGGCCCCGCGGGCAGCGCGCGCACCAACGAACCAAACACCACGGCTAACAGCAGATTAACCGCCGGACCCGCCAGCGCCACCAGACCGGAATCCCGCTTGGGATGGCGCAAGTTGGACGGATTAACCGGCACCGGCTTAGCATAGGCGAACAGGAGCGAATTGCCCGGCAGCAGCAACAAGAGCGCCGGCAACAGGATCGTGCCGATCGGATCAATATGGGGGATGGGGTTTAACGTCAAGCGGCCGGCTAACCGCGCCGTCGGATCGCCGAGGCGTTCCGCCGTCCAGCCGTGGCAGTACTCGTGGAGGATGGCGGAACCGATCAACGCCAAGAAGAAAAACACTTGCTCCGGGCCAGGCATAGACGGGGAATGGAGAATAAGGAATCCAGAATTGAGGATTACCGGCTCAAGTTTTTCACCCAGGATTCAAAATTCATGATTCGGGATTCGCAACCTCAAGCCTTGCCACCGCGCTGCCAGTGTGGTAGACTCCCTTCGCAACATCGCCTTAAACCGCGAGTAATGAATCCGAGTATGGCCAAAGTCTGTGATTTGTGCGGGCGCGGGGCATTGCGGGGCATGAACCGCAGCCACTCCAACGTCGCCACGGTCCGCTACCAGGAGCTCAACCTCCACACCAAACGATTCAGCGGCGTGCGGCGGCGGATTTGCACCAGCTGCCTCAGGGGTTTGCACGCCACTCCTCGGCGGGCAAACGCTTGATTTGCCTTCTTGTTATACCATCAATACGCCGGTCTGAACAGAGCGACGGTCCGTGAGACGGTCGCTGGTTTGTCGCGGGCGCACGCGGGGAAATCCCTTCCCCTTAGGGGGAGGGGAAACCCAAGTCGCGGGCCAGCGTTTCATCATGTGTTGCAAAACAACCGCCCCCTACTCCACGACCACCGCTTTGCGGTCGAGCAGCTCCCAGTTGGCCACAAACCGGCTGGGCAACATGGTGATTGGGCCGTAGATCGGATCCAAAAGAAAAATCGTCTGCGGGACGGCAGGCGTGCCGGAAAATCCGACCACCACGCGGGTGTGCTCCCCATAAATAGCCTTGACGGGTTTGCCCTCGGGCGTGGTCCAGGAGATATCACGGCCGGAGGATAATGTCCCCCACACAATGACCGGATGACCGGCGGCGACTTCTTCCAACAGTTCAGTTAAACTCGCTCCCGTGAGGACGCGGGCGGGGCGATATTGTTGCGCCAACGCCACGATCGGCGCTTCGTAGACCCCGTAGCCGGTGTTGGGGATCTTACCGTCAATGTTGCCCACAAACCCAACGTCCGGATCGCCCCAGGTGTTGTCGCGGCTCCGCGGGTCGGTGGTGGCAAACGGCAACTGCTCAAGAAGTTCGGTTTCCGTGACCGCGACACCAGCATAATTGAGCACCATCTTCAGGGCGGCAATCTCGCACGACAGCGCGTGCTCTTGGCGGTGAAAAGGAACCGCTAAGCGCACCTGGGCCGCCGCCGGCGCGGTCCAGTTGGTCTGCAGACGATACCTGACCATGTTGCGCCACCGGGCGACGCGCGCGCTGGTTGGGCCAAATGTGACCACAACCAACGCCAGACCAACCACCAACCCCCAAAGAAAAACGTGACGAATCCGATGAACGTGCCGCGGCTGATGGTGGGCCCGGGGCGTATGCTTCATACCCGGGCCAGGTTCCTTTCACGGCGCCGGCGGAAATGAATGATGACCACCGCGGTGATCGCGCCCAAGGTGTTAAAGACGAGATCCAGGGCGGTATTGTAGTACCCGCCGACATTGGTTTTCGGCAACAGCACCACGGCGGTAAACTCAACCATCTCATTCAGCGCGCCCAATCCCATGCTCGTGGCCACCAACAGCGGGTAAATGATTTTATAGTTGGCGCGCTCGTTCAAATAGGGCCGCAACAGGTGGTAAGCGACAAAGGTGGTGACGCCGAAGCCAAAGGCGTGGACGACTTGATCAAACTTGAGAACCGTGAGCTCGCCGGCCGCAACGATCGGCACCACGGTCCACGCGTACAGCACCTTGCCGCCCAGCCGCAGCCCGCCGCCGGCCAGGTGCAAAAACCCCCAAAGCGACAACCCCACCAGAATGGGGTAATTAAATTTGCTCCGCCGCAACGTCACCCCGATCAGCCCGAAAAAAAAGACCAACACCGCCACGTACCCGAAAAACTCAAAATTCCGAATCCTCACGTAGTACCAGGTAAACGCCGTCACGTAGAGGGCATTGAACGCCAACAGCGCGATTTCCCCGCGTTTAAACTTCATACCCTACCTGCTTCATGGAGCTCATTCCAGAATTCATATTCTCCCCTTTCCAAGGGATCTCCTCCTGACGAAGGAGTAAGAGGAGGTTCAGTGCAAAGCACTCGGGGGAGGCCGAGGGGGTAGAAAGATTGTTGCCATGAGTTCATGGCAGTGGTCATGCATCATTGCCCCGCCCATTTCATCTCGCGTATTCTGAATGGAGCGCGAACCCCGTCGGCATGCACCCCTCACCCCACGCCTTTCCTCTCGGGGTGCGGGGAGTCGAACCCCGTCTGCATGCACCCCATGCACGCGTACTGCCGGTATACTACACCCCGAAAGGAAA
>CAYJVS010000119.1:0-3391 GCA_964373635.1 uncultured Gammaproteobacteria bacterium | reverse complement strand
TTTATCTGCAAGATTAGCGGAGGAGCAGTTGCGATGTTGCAGCCGAAATTTGGAATTCGCGGCAGAAATGGAGTTTTGCAGCGGTCCCAATAGTCTAAGGTCTTGGCAGCGGGTTAAATTGATGGCTCTAGTCGTTGGTCAATGGTCATGGCAACGGGTTAGGTCATTGGTCATGGTCGTAAGCCGCGGTATGCTCACCCGATCCTTTGACCTAAGACTTTTGACCAAACCCGTTGCTACGACCTAAGACTGAAACCCGAAACCATCACGCGGACCTAACTGGCCGCCATGACGTATGACCCAGGACTACAGCAACGTCACCGACGCCACCTCGTCGCCGGTTGCCTTGAACCGCATCAGCCGCACGCCTTGGGTGGCGCGCCCGTGCTCCGGCACGGCGGCCAAAGGCAAGCGGATGACTTGGCCCTTAGCGGAGACAATCATGAGATCGGCGTCGGTGGCTTGGCGGTTGACCACCATGGCCGAAACAATCGCCCCGGTCTTACCGGTGATGTTGGCGGTTTTGATGCCCGCCCCGCCGCGGCCTTGGGTCTTGTAGGCTTTCAAGGGGCTGCGCTTGCCAAAGCCATGCGCCATCACGGTGAGCAGCTGTCCGCTGCCCGCCAGGGCCGGGTCAATGATGTCCATGCCAATAACGGTGTCTGCACCCTTGAGCCGAATGCCGCGAACGCCGCCGGCGGCGCGGCCCATGGTGCGAACGCTGCTTTCCCCAAACCGGATGGCTTGGCCGCGCGCGGTGACCAAGGTGACCGCGTCGCGGCCGCTGGACGGCTTGACCCACTCGAGTTGGTCGTTTTTGCGCAGCCGGATGGCGGCAATGCCGGAGCGCCGGACATGGGTGAAATCGGTAATCGCCACCCGTTTGATTTGTCCGTTGGTGGTGACCATCACCAGGTGTTTGGCGTCATCCAGCCCGGAGAGCGGCAAGGCGGCGGAAATGCGTTCTTGCGGGCCGAGTTGGAGGAAATTAACAATGGCCGTCCCGCGCGACTGCCGCGTGGCCTTGGGAATTTCGTAGGCGGCGAGCTGAAAGACGCGGCCCGCCGAGGTGAAAAAGAGGATGTTGGAGTGCGTCGTGGTGGAGAAGAAGTGGGCGACGAAATCTTCTTCCTTGGTGGTTAAGCCCACCACGCCCTTGCCCCCGCGGCCCTGGGTGCGGAAGGCGTCGGGCGGCAGCGCCTTGATGTAGCCGTTCTGCGTCAGGGCAATGATGATGGCCTCGTCGGGAATCAGGTCCTCCTGGGTGAATTCTTTGACGCCGTGCGCGACGACTTGGGTGCGCCGCGCGTCGCCGTAGCGTTGCTTGAGGGCATTGAGCTCGCTGGTCACCACGCCGGTGATTCTTGTTTCAGATTTCAGGATGGCGGTCAGTTCCTTAATCAACCCTTGCTTGGCGTTGAGCTCCTGTTCAATCGCCAGGCGTTCGAGGCTCGCCAACTGTTGCAGGCGCATTTCCAAGATCGCGACGGCCTGCCGCTCGCTCAAACGGAAGCGTTGGATCAGGTTGCCCTTGGCCTCGTCTTTGTCGCGCGATCGCTTGATGACGGCAATCACCTCGTCAATTTTCGCCACGGCGAGCTTGAGGCCTTCCAAGAGGTGCGCCCGCTCCTCGGCGCGCGCCAAATCGTAGGCCGTGCGTTTGCGCACCACGTCGCGGCGGTGTTTGAGATATTCTTCCAAGATCCCCTTGAGCGTCAGCACCCGCGGCTGGATGCCGTCCACCAGCGCCAGGAGGTTAACGTGGTAGGTTTCCTGGAGCGGGGTGAGCTGGTAGAGCCGGTTTAACACCTTGCGGGGATAAGCGTCTTTTTTAAGTTCGATCACCACCCGCAGCCCGCCGCGTTCGGACGATTCGTCGCGCAGGTCGCGAATGCCCTCCAGCCGCTTGTCTTTGACCAGCTCGGCGATTTTTTCCACCAGCGTCGCCTTGTTCACCTGATACGGGATTTCGGTCACCACGATCGCGGGCCCCGCCCGCCCCGCATCCGCGGTACCGCCCGGTTCAATGATCTCGGCCTTGGCGCGCATGACGATTGCGCCCTTGCCGGTGGCGTAGGCGTGCTTGATTTCGCGCTGGTCAAAAATGGTGGCGCCGGTGGGAAAATCCGGTCCTTTGACCAACCGCATCAGGTCGTCCACGGTTGCGTTCGGGTGCGCGGCGAGGTGGATGGCCGCGTCGCAGACCTCGGTGCAATTGTGCGGCGGAATGTTGGTGGCCATACCCACGGCAATGCCGGTCGATCCATTCAGCAGCAAGTTGGGTAATCGGCCCGGCACCACGGTGGGCTCGCGGTGGGTGCCGTCGTAGTTGGGCATGTGCTTGACGGTGTCCTTGTCCAAATCGGTCAGCAGTTCTTCGGCAATCGGCGCCAGCTTCGCCTCGGTGTAACGCATGGCCGCCGCGGCGTCGCCGTCCATCGAGCCGAAGTTGCCCTGGCCGGAAACCAAGGGATAGCGCAAGCTGAAGTCTTGCGCCAGCCGCACGAGCGAATCGTAGACCGCGACGTCGCCGTGGGGGTGGTATTTGCCCAGGCACTCGCCGACGATGGTGGCCGATTTGCGGAACTTGGCGTTGGGTCGCAGCCCCAGCAGCCACATCGTGTACAGCACCCGCCGGTGGACGGGCTTAAGACCGTCGCGGACATCCGGCAGCGCCCGCGCGATGATCACCGACATGGCGTAGTCCAGGTACGACTCCTGCATTTCCAGCTCAATCGGCCGCGGCTGGATTTGGCGTGCCACGGTCTTGGGTGCGGCGGAATCGGGTTGGGTCGGTTTCCGGGCGGCCATAGCGCGCAAGGGGGTTACCTTAAGCCTTGGCCAGCACCACGACTTTGAGTTCCGCGGCGGGCAGGTCTTTGCGCTGGAGTTTAAGCTTGGGCAGTTCTTCGGTGGGGCAGATGCCGATCTCTTGGCAGAATTTGTCCAGCGGATCAAGTTTGAGCGTCAGTCCGGGAATTTTGTAGTAGCAGGGAATGACGATGCGCGGCTCCAACAATCCCACCAGCTGGCTGGCCGCGGCCGCGGACAGCACGGATCCGCCGCCGATGGGGACCAAGACCACGTCGCAGCCGCTTAAGGCTTCCAGTTGCCCGTTGTCCGGCAGCGAGGGTAACGGCCCCAACGCCAGAATATGGATGCCGTCCGCGATGATGCGGTAGCAGGTATGCGTTCCGCCCGGGGGCACGGCGGTGCCTTCCACCAGGATGCCGCCCACCTCGTATTCGCCCGGACCGTGGATGACCCGGGGAGCCGGGAGCCCGGCGCCGCGCTCCGGCTCGGCCGGTTTTTTGTTGACGCAATACGTCACCAGTTGCGCCTGCACGCGCGGTCCCCGCAGGCCGCTGCCGGCAAACTCGGGATCGGTGAT
>CAYJVS010000118.1:0-3429 GCA_964373635.1 uncultured Gammaproteobacteria bacterium | reverse complement strand
ATCATTCCCCAATTATAGAGAGAACGCGGGGAATTGTCAAATCAAACTTGGGGAAACTTGAGTTTCCCCAAGTTTGTCCCGAGGATCGCTACCAGCGATCCGAGGGATCCCCTGGTATACCAGACATACTCCGGCCGGATGACTGGCGCGACGCGTTCCCTCACTCAATCGGCTCAAAAAAGTATTGATCGGCATCGGTATGGCCGCTGCCTGACGGCGGATCAGCCGGGGCGAACGGGGACAACACGGCAGCCGGCGAGGACGCCGCCGGTTCGGCGGCCTGCTGGTCAAGCCGCGTCACCAAGGCGTCAGCGTCCCGACGCCTCGCCGATGAGGGCAACGCCAACCGTTCGTACTCCTCCAACGGCAACACCACGAACGCCGGATCACCGGCCGCATCCACCACCACGCACCGGTCGCCCGTGCGCCGGATCAAGGCGATGATTTTTTCCAATCCCGTGGACATATTCGGCACCCCTTTCTCCCTCCGGATGAATAAACTCGTTCCCCCGCGGCCGCGGGGTCGCTCGTTTTCGTCAGCGGTCATCGTCCAACGGTAACGATGCCCGTCGCCATCGCCAGCCATGGTCTCGGGTCATAGCGGCGAGGTTGGTCTGCATGATGGACGTTAGTCTTGGTTGTACGTCGTGGCAGCGCGTATGGTCAAAGGTCTTAGGTCATGGGGTTTTCCCATTGACCATGACCAATGACCTGACCCGCGGCCATGACCAAAGACGAACGACTATAACCATCAATAAACCCGCTGCCATGACCTTAGCCCTGAGACAAAAAGTAATGACGGGCCTCGTGACCGTAGGACGAGGACGTCCCCCTCCTGCACAAAACGGGCCTCATAACCGTGGGACGACGACCGCCAACGCTACCTCCCCTTGGTCCGTTCAACCGTATACTCCCCCATCAGCTCCTCCGCCACCTGGCGCGGCACTGGCTGATATTCGTGAAACTCCATGGTGGAAGAACCCCGGCCTTGGGTCAGCGACCGCAGTTCGGTGGCGTAGCCAAACATCTGGGCCAGCGGGACCTCCCCGTCAATCACCTTGATTTTGCCGCGGTCGCGCATCCGCGTGATTTTCGCCCGCTTGCTGTTGAGGTTGCCAATCACCTCGCCCATGAACTGCTCGGGGGTGATCACCTGGATCTTCATGATCGGCTCCAAAATCACCGGCCCGGCTTTTTTGACCGCCGCCTGCAGCGCCATGCTGCCGGCGATTTTGAAGGCCGCCTCGGACGAATCCACCTCATGGTAGGAGCCGTCGTACACCGCGACCGCCACGTCCACCACCGGGTAGCCGGCAATCACGCCGCGGCTCATCGCCTCGACCACCCCCTTCTCGATGGCCGGCAAATACTCGCGGGGGATAAGGCCGCCTTTGATTTCATTCTCATAGGCAAACCCGGCCCCGCGCGGCCGCGATGCCACCCGCAGCCAGCAGTGGCCGTACTGACCGCGGCCGCCGGACTGCCGGATGTACTTGCCTTCCGCCTCCGCCGTCCGGGTCACCGTCTCCTTGTACGCCACCTGGGGCTTGCCGACGGTGGCGGCGACGTTAAACTCCCGCTTCATCCGGTCCACGATGATTTCCAGGTGGAGCTCCCCCATCCCCGAAATGATGGTCTGGAGCGTCTCCTCGTCGGTGCGGATTTTGAACGTCGGATCTTCCTCCGCCAACTTCTGCAAGGCGATGCCCATCTTCTCCTGGTCGGCTTTGGTCTTCGGTTCAATCGCTTGCGAGATGACCGGATCCGGAAACGCTATGGATTCCAAGCGGATGGGGTGGGCCGGATCGCACAGCGTGTGCCCGGTAAACGTGTTTTTGAGGCCGACGATCGCGGCAATTTCGCCGGCGTAAACCTCGGCGACGTCTTCGCGCTGGTTGGCGTGGAGCCGCACGATCCGGCCGACGCGTTCTTGGCTGCCGGTCGTGGCATTCAAGACGTAGGAACCGGCCTCAAGCTTGCCGGAATAGACGCGAAAAAAGCACAGCTTGCCCACGAACGGATCCACGGCAATCTTGAAGGCGAGCGCGGCGAACGGCTGGTCATCCGCGGCGCGGCGTTCCAGCGTTGTGGCGGCGTCGCCGATGGCCTGCCCTTGCACCGCTGGAATGTCAAGCGGCGACGGCAGGTAATCCACCACCGCGTCTAAGACGAGCTGCACGCCTTTGTTTTTCAACGCCGAACCGCAAAAGACCGGCAAGATCTGACTCGCAATGACCGCCCGGCGCAAGGCGGCTTTCAGTTCGGGCAGACCGGGTTCTTGGCCCGCCAGGTAGCGGTTCATCAAGCCCTCGTCGTGTTCCACAATCGCTTCCACCAGCTTGGCGCGCCACTCTTCAACTGCCCCGCGCATCGCCTCGGGGATGGGAACATCTTCAATTTCCTGGCCCGCTTCGTCTTTCCAGACGCGGGCCGTGCGATCGAGCAAATTGACGACGCCGCAAAAATTTGCCTCCGTGCCCATCGGCAGTTGCATCGGGTAAGCCGATTCCATCAGACGTTCGCGAATTGAATTGAGATCGGCAAAAAAATCCGCGCCCATCCGGTCGAGCTTGTTGACAAAAGCAATCAACGGCACCTTGAATTTCTCCGCCTGGTGATAGACGGTCTCCGACTGCGGTTCAACGCCGGCGACGCCG
This sequence comes from uncultured Gammaproteobacteria bacterium, assembly GCA_964373635.1. Classification (GTDB taxonomy): domain Bacteria; phylum Patescibacteriota; class Patescibacteriia; order Buchananbacterales; family GWA2-38-13; genus VMFR01. The sequence continues at coordinate 772 of CAYJVS010000118.1, read as the reverse complement.
TCAAACACCACGATGCCGCCGTCCAACACCCGCAGGCTCCGTTGCACCTCGGCGGTGAAATCAATGTGGCCGGGGGTGTCAATGATGTTGATCTGGCACGTCTCGATATTTCGATATTTCGCTCTATCGAGTTGGGGCGGGGGCCAAAAACAGGTCACGGCGGCCGCGGTAATCGTGATGCCGCGTTCGCGTTCCTGCTCCATCCAGTCGGTGGTGGTATCGCCCTCGTGGACCTCGCCGATTTTGTGCTTGCGGCCGGTGTAAAACAAAATGCGCTCGGTGACCGTGGTCTTACCGGCGTCGATATGCGCAATGATGCCGATGTTTCGGACGCGTTCGATGGGGTAAACGCGGGACATTGTTATAGTTGATAGCTAACCTATTTAGGACTTACGCGCTTGATGTCATTCCGGCCCCGGAGCCGGAATCCAGGCCAATCAATGAGCGAGATCCTGGACGCTGCCAGGATGACGCCTGGACGCGGCCAGGATCGGGATTCCCGCTGGAGTTTACCCCGTTAGACAATGGACGCGTGAAGTTCCCAAACAACCTCGGCAATCAAGGTAGGTAGGACAGAGTTTAACCATTGTCTAACGGAGTTTACCCCGTACTGGTTACGGGGCGGGAATGACAAATGAACGGGTAAAATTGATCAAACGCGTAAGTCCTATTATTGCCCAAAAGTCTCACTATTTCCCTGCCGTCCCTCCCCCGCCTCTCCCTCCCTCCCTCATGGGAGGGGGAGGGAAAGATTGTTCCTTTCCCGCGCTTG
>CAYJVS010000117.1:0-3442 GCA_964373635.1 uncultured Gammaproteobacteria bacterium | reverse complement strand
AAAGTGTTCTTTTATCCACCGATCGGTATCTAACCGGTCGGTTTTTTTATGGGCACAGCTTGCGTTGGCTGCAACATCTTAAGTGGTCGGGTTCCGCTCATCGTACGGGTCAAGTAGTTTGAGAATGTACCCGAGTGGCTTGACAACGCTTGGTGTTTATGTATACTTGTTGTGTTCCTTTTCCATTGGATGGGAGAGGAGATGGACCTTGAAAACAGGCGCCAAACCGCCATTGGGCGGAGGAGGTGAATCATGGCGCGCAAACGGAGGCGACCGCCGCTGGTCCGAACGGTTGGAACACCGCCGTCGGTGCAGGCGAAGGTCGAGGCAATCATGCGGCTGTCGCGGGAGATTGAGCGGGTTGCTGCACACGTTGGCGTGGAAACCGTGCGTTCGCACGATCGCCGGACGGTGCTGGCGCTGGAGCGGAAGCGGCACCGGCGTGGCGAGCTGCTCGATGCGATCCGAGAGCAAGACGAACGGGTCTACGTCACGCTCGTCCAGCAGCTGAAACGGTAGAACTCAAGAGAACCGAAAGGAGAAGATCGTGGTACAGCAACAGAAAGTGAAGACCGTCTTTCGTACCTTTTACGCCAAGCTCCATGTGGCTGGATCGGGTGAGACACTTTGGCTGACGCGGAAAGCCGTGGCCGCAACGGTCACCGCGGTGGGTGTGGCAGTTCAGCGCGCCCTCCGGTTACTGGAGGGGTATCTGACCGTCGAGCGAGAGACGGATGGCCGGGTGCGCTGCGCTGACCTTGTCTTCCCCCTCAGTCCGCGCGACATCGATCGGGCAAAGCGCAACGTGGCAAAGCCGAAGGCGGTCGCGCCGGCCGGTACCGGGCCCAAGGCACTGGCGCAGCCCGGCTACCGCAATAGCTACCGGATTGAGGAAATCATCGCACGGGATGGCAGTTCGCACGCGCGGGCCCGCATTGCCGAGGCCTTCACCTGGCAGGCCAGCCGCGGCGCTGCGCAAGGCCGATGGCTGCGTGAGCTCGATATGATTGACGCAAAAATCGGCCTGCAGCAGCTCATCGCCGGTTGGATTCGGCCACCGCTTGGCGACGTGCCGATGCGCCTGCGGGCGGGCGTCTGCCAACAGGCGGCACAGCAGCTGCTTTCCCATCTGGGTTTGCTCAACAGCCGCACGGCGAGTACCGTGTCCTTTCCATCGCTGGATGAGCGACACCCCGATCTTCGGCGGCAGGGCTGGCAGAACGCACTGGCCGCCGTGGCGGGCGGACTTTCCCCCTTTCCCTACATGCGGGCGCGTGAGCTGGATCCAAGCCAGTACGCCCCCCATGACCCCCGCGGGGACCGGCTCATCAACCTTGACCCTGACTGGGTCGCGTTCGTCCGCACGCCGGATCCCACTCCGCTGCCGCTGAACTTCGTGGGGAGCAACGATGTGATCGTCTACGAGCGGAGCTGGCATGAACGACGCCGTAACCGAGCCGAGGAGTCGCACCATCGTCTCTACGTGGCCCTGCCGCTGTTCGATGATGTCGATCCGTCGTCACCGTTGGGGCAGTTGGCCGATCACCCGAAGCTCTCCTGGTGGCGAAACCGTCTGCGCGAGTTTCACCCCTTGCCGCCGTGGGCTGGACGAGAATTAGATGCGACCGATCCCGTGCTCCTGGTCCCGCTGGAGTACGACCCGGGACGGCGACTGCCACCGGAGCAGCGCGTCCATGGTCAGCCCCTGCGCCGGCCCAGTCGGTTCCAGTCCGCGTTCAGCGGGTTCGGCGACCGGAGGGTCAATTGGTCGCTGCTCGTCCAACGCCAAAGGCGTCGGGGTAAACCCCGAGCGCAAACGGAGTGGGAAATCCACTTCGCCACCTCACGGGTGGTCAGTCCGTCTCTGCGCCCGAACGTGCTGGGGGTCCACTTCGGCGTCGAGCCGATCATCTGGTGGGCGCTGGTGGACCAATCCGGCACCATCCTTAAGGAGGACCACGTCGCCGGCAACGCCATCTTGGAGGAAGGCCTGCGGCAGAAGCTCCGTCTCGAACAGAACTATCAAGGACAGCTCCGCTGGGTGGGCGAACGCCGCTACAGCAGCGAGCTTAAGCGGCGCACCACTGAAGTGGCGAGTACGATTGTGGCGCTCGCCGCCGGCAACGACGCCAACCTGGCCCTCGAGGACATTCGCTGGGTGGACAAGCGCACCGGTGGCCCGGATGCTAACCGCCGGTTTTCCCTCTGGAATTACGGCAAGCTCCGTGATCGGATTTCCTGGCAGGGCCTGGAGCGCCAGGTCGGCGCCGACCCGGATAGCCTACGCCCCGACCCAGTGGTCACCCTCCGTTTGGTGAGCGACTTCATCCTCCGCCACACCTGCCCAAGCTGCGGGGCCTGCCGTCAAGCGGGCGAGACGAAAGGTCAAGCGAAGACGGAGCGCGAGGGCGACAACCTCAACTGCCGCAGTTGTAGCACCGTCGGACCCGTGTCCGACGACCACCAGGCTCGTCTCGTGGCGCGGCTCGGTGCCGAGCGTTTGCGGCAGCGGCTGCAGCCGTGACCTGAACCTTTTGCTCCCAGAGGATAGCTGACCAAGCCATCCCTGGGAGTTTTTTTGTCAGGCATGACTTTACCCTTGAGAGAAAGCGCACCACCCGGCAAACGTCCGCCAGATCAAAATCAGCGGCGTGTTTCCGGTCGTACCATTCAGGCGCAGGTAGCGTACCGCGCCTCAGCCGCGGGGCGCGCGACTGCCCACGCCATGGTCGCCGGCAAGCTACGCCACGGTCGGCTGTTGCTCCTGAACTATTGCCGGGAACGGGCGCGAACCGGATCAGCACACGCTGCTATCCTCCGCCTGTCCCAGCTTCGGCTGTTCGCGCTGGAGCAGCGGGTCGCCAATGTCGCGAACCGCGCCAACCTTTTTCTCTTAGAAGCTCAAGCGGCACGAGCGTATTGGCGAGCGATTCGCGTGCTCTGCCACCGTCATGAGCGCTGGCAGCGAATTTACCCCCAGGCTACTGACTCCCTCAATTTGCTCCTCAACACCGGCTACAGCCTTCTCGGCCGACGGTCCATGGCCGCGGTGGAGGCGGCTTTACTCCTGCCGCAACTTGGCGTGCTGCACGGCGAGACCTCTGGCAGTGGGGCGTTAGCGTACGACTTGATGGAAGGCTTCCGCCACGTTGCGGTGGACGCCGTGGTCATCCCGCTGTTCTCCCGGAAAAGGTCCTTCAGGCAAGAGCTCGACCGCCGTGATTTCCTTCGGGGGTGCGCTCGGCTTTCCGCGCGGTGGAAGGAGCGCTTCCCCTATGAGGGTCGGTGCGAGCGGTTAGAGCGGATTCTTTTGCATGATGCCGTTCGCCTCCGACGGGCAATTTTGGCCGGTGCGCCGTGGGAGCCGCACCATCACTATTTTAGACATCGCTTACGCTGCCCATAAAAAAACCGACCGGTTAGATACCGATCGGTGGATAAA
>CAYJVS010000116.1:1723-3467 GCA_964373635.1 uncultured Gammaproteobacteria bacterium | reverse complement strand
ACAAAGACGGGCAAGGGTACGCCTGCGACGTCTGCATTGACTCGGACAACGACCAGGTGACCGATCAGCTGGTAAATAATTCCGGTTTTGAAGACGGTTTGAACGGGTTTGCCCTCTGGCAGTCCAGCGGCGCGAACGCGGCCTTGCGGCAGACAACCGACTACCGCCGGCTGCAAGAAGCGTTTCCCAGCGCCAACCACGGCGATGCCTACCGCGGCATCCATAGCGCGGTGCTGTCGTTCCCCAACGGTCTTGCCGCCACCCAGGCGGCGTCCCTGCGCACCGCGGCCAACCCGCGCTTTGTGTCGGTTTCGCCTGACCTCGGCGTGCGGTACTTCATTGAGGTGTTAGTTAAGCCCTCAAACTACGACGACATCATTCCCCGGCTCCAGCTGCGGCCGATTCGGATGTGTTCTAGCGTTCGCACCACGGCAGCGCAAAACGGTCTGGAATATTCCGTGGCCTGCCAAGGCGGCGCCACATTCCAACTCCCGCTGCGCCAGCCCATGGCCGCGCAAGATTTGGGCAACGGGTGGTACGCGCTGCGGAGCGAATTTGTCGCCAACCCGAATCTGGCCAGCGACCCGATTGCCTTTGAACTGGCCCTGGACGCGACAGGTTCGGCTTTGCCTGCCGGAACGTCGCTCCTGGTGGATGATTTCACCGTCGGGTTCCAGTGCGCCAACTGCGCGGAGAGCTGTCCGCGGATCGGCGGGCCAGCGCTGGGGTGGAACACGAGCCGCGGCCAACAGCTCTACCGGCCGCTGGACAGTTGCCAAACCACCAACAACCCCACCCGTTGCGTCGGTGGGCCGTTTCATGGCCAAATCTGTACCATTCCGCAAGACTGCATCAACCCGCCGCGCGGCGATGTCTCAACCGTTACCGTGATTGAACAAAGCGGCGGCTTCAAGGAGTACGCCTTTGGCTCAAGCGACCCTAAGCTCACGGTGAGGAATGTCGCGAATCTCTCCACTGTCACTGACCAAAATGCCGCGAGCGTCTGCGACATCTGGACCAGCGAACAGGAGTGCTATGACCTGTTCTGGAGCGATGTCGGTGGGAATTTCAACCGCGATGGCGTCTACTTCACCGTCAAGGCCTATCGCGCGCCAAGCGCACCAACACCCGGCCATAACCTGGATGCGGTCAAGCTGACGCGGTTGAGCGGGGAGGCAATCTATGCCAAGGCGGTGGCCAAGGTTGAGCCGTCCGGTACCGACGGAACCGCAACACTTGGGCCGCCCAATGCTCGAAGCACGACGCTCGGCAATGGTGCCACCGCGCTGACGCTGGATTTCGGCCTGGCGACACTGACGCGGCAGTTTGCTTCCTGTCAAGAAATTTTGGCGGCTGGCAGATCCAATGGCAGCGGCTGGTACCAGATTCAGCCCCGGGGAACTGCCGTGACCGAGCAAGTCTACTGCGACATGGAAACCGACGGCGGCGGCTGGACCTTGGTTGCCCGGGTGCAGGACGATACCGCCAAAAATTGGGTGCGCCCAAAGAATTCCGAGATGGCCGACACCTGGTGGTTTAATGGAACCGCGGGCGGCAATCCAAGCGGCACTGGTGATTACAAGGCTAAAGCGTTTGACACCATTCCGCTCGCTGATATGTTGGTCACCATCCACCCGGATACGTTCTCGTTCCCGGCGCCCGCGCCCGGTGCCAGGGCGTACACACTTGGCGACCCGGCGCAGGAAATCTACGCGGTCTGGGCCAACAGCCTTGGCGACGGCCT
>CAYJVS010000116.1:0-1623 GCA_964373635.1 uncultured Gammaproteobacteria bacterium | reverse complement strand
TGTGGTTCCGCGAGCGGCCGGTTTTAGGCGGCAGTTTCGGCGTCTGCCAGCAGCCCGACTACGACGAGGACAACATTGGCGACGCCTGCGACCGTTGCACTGACCGCGACGGCGACGCCATCGGGGACGCCGGCTATACGGTGTCGGGCTGCGCGGGATCGCCGGTCAAGACCGACAACTGTCCGGTCACCGCCAACCCGGACCAAGCCGATGTTGATCAAGACACGCCGGCCTGCCGCTTTGATCTGCTTTCACCCTATATCACGGCCGCCTCGCCGTTGAGCTGCAACGACGATCTTGGCTTTCCCTTGGGGAGAAATTGCCAGTTCTGCGGCGGGGACGCGTGCGATTTGGACGCGGACGGCGACGCCTGCTACAACTGGGAGCGGCTCAAAGAGCAGCCGGGCAACGACTCAAATGTCCGGCTCCACGGCGGTAGCGCGTTGGAAAGTTTATCCAGCCCGAACTACCGCCTCTACCGCGAGGAAGGCTATGCGGCCACGGGCAACCACACGGAAGTCAACTGGCGGACGTTTTCGCGCGACACCGACGTTGACGGCGTGGCTGACGACTGCGACGTGCAGTCGTGCGGCAACCGCGTGATTGAAAACGTCCTGCGCGTTCCGGCCCAGCGGGCCGAACAGTGCAGCAATCCGGTCACGGGCGCGCAAACGTGCGAGGAGTGCGACACCAACATTTTTTCGGTTCGTTCGGTCTGCGATCAGCGCTACGACGCCGCGACCGCCGCCACTTACCGGGATCTGTATCCGCTGCAAGCGGTCCGTTCCGTGCTCTTTTTGTCCCATTTTGACGGGACGCTGCTGGCGACCAACGGCAATGGAGACCGGATCGCGCCGGTTCCCCCCCCGCCGTCGTCGTTAGCGTATCTCGATGGGTTAGCTGACGGCAGTCTGGACGAAGCCGGAAAACCGGTGGCGTTGGGCCAGTCGTTGAAGTTTGTTTCAGGAGCTGCCCTAAGCTACCCCGCGGGCAATCTCTACAACCAGATTGGGGCGCGCACGATGTCAGTCTGGGTTAAGGTCTCGAGGGCGGTTACGCCATTACTTGTCTTCGGCCAGACCATTCCGCTCACCTCGGCGTGGTCGGTGGATTCTTGGCACCACCTGGCGTTAACGTGGGAAAATTTGGGCGGTGACGGCGGCGGCCACTTTGTCTTTGACAATGTCAAGCTGTACGTTGACGGAGTGCAGGCGCCGTTAAACCCGTCCAGGTTCAGCGTGCCGGCCACTTCATTCACTAGCCTCGATATCGCGAGCTGGGTTAGCAACTTAGGGTTGGCGGGCGTTGACGTGCAATTAGATGAACTTGAGTTTCGCAACGTGAAACTTGACGATGCCACGATTGCCGCGCGCGTCGCGGCCGTCCGGAGCCAGTGCCTGGGCCCTTTGACTCCCAGCCGCGATCAGTATCTACTGGACAACCTTTGCGCCTCGTGCAACAACCTCCGCTGTCAGGCCAATACCTTGCGCAGTTGCCAGCCCATCTCGGCCGCCGCCGACGTGCTCCAGCAGTGTTTCGCCAACGAGCAAGCCCGGATTCGGCAAGCGCAAGAATCCTATTTGGCGCGCCCGGAAAACCGCACCGAGTTTGTGTGGGTGCTGG
>CAYJVS010000115.1:0-3525 GCA_964373635.1 uncultured Gammaproteobacteria bacterium | reverse complement strand
TGCTCGTGGTGGTCAACCGACGTTTCCTCCGCGGCGACAGCAATGGTGACGGCGTAGTAGACGTATCCGATGCCGTGCACATGCTGCTTGGCCTGTACACTGACCGCGTGCGTTTTGCCTGCTCCGACGCTGCTGACGCCAACGACGACGGCGCCGTCAACCTCACCGATCCAATCTTCATCCTCGGCTGGCTCTTCCGCGGCACAGCTGAACCCCCACCACCCGGTCCCGCCACTCCCGGCCCTGACCCGACGCCAGATGGCCTCCACTGCCTCGGGTCTAGACATTAGAAGGAGGTACGATCTTTCGTGCAAAACACTACCCCCGCAACCCGTTGACGGTTGGGGGGTATTTTTTAACTACCGGCTGCCGATAGTAGATATTACAAACATCATCCGTCCTTCATAATATATAATTAGAGCAAGTACTAGACCCGTGATGATATTTCCTAAAATGATCATCCTAATTTTTTTCGGGGTATCAAAATTTATTTGGTGAATTAAGAGTATTTTAATCGCACGTGAGAGTGATATGGCCACGAAACACAGGAGGATGACGGATAGAGGGAGAGCGAAAGAAATCGTAACTAGGTAGTAAAACATTAAACCCATTCCCTCAACATCTTGACCACGGTTCCATCCGAATAGAGCATAAAGAACAGTCATGAATATTATGAATATCGAAAAGACAATGAAAGTAGCCCTCAATGGCCGCCAGGCTCTATACATCAAGTGATCCTCGTTGGACTGTTGCGGTAACGGCTTTTGGATCTGTTCCGTTGGCATAGCCGTGGGTAAGGAATAGTGTTTTCATTATACTCCGTTCTCTACGACTCCCACAATCATCATCAGCTATCTGGCGCGACCCCACGATTGATGCGATCGGCTGCGATAGCTACGAACCCTGAAAGGAAGGTTCTTTTCAAAAGACAATGCCCCCGGCAGCGATTCCGTTGCCGGGGGTTTCTTTTCACGTAGCAGGTTTACATCCGCCTACCAGCATCGTCTATTTTAAATGTCTCTTGGAATTCCTAAGCGTCCATAGTAGGACGGCGTGGTACAAGAGTAATAGAGGAATGAGAATGTAGGACTGATTAGAGATTTTTTCAATTATTCTTTCACTTCTACCGTAGTAACCGAAATAGATATAGATTATAAGTAGTAAAGTATCAAAAAATAAAGCATCAATCGCTAGTCTTCCACCCCTGTTTTCACCCTTCACTAGTAGAATACCAGCCTTTATATTCCGGAAAGGGCCAAAAATGACCAACACGATAACAGGAATAACGATGAGCGGGAGGGATATAATATCAAGTTCGATTCCAAGTCCAAGACTGGTATGGAACTTTGAAACTAGCCATAGCGGGAACAACCCCAACAGCGCGGCTCCGTAAATAATTAGTAGCCCTGCTGCAATATGGACTGACGTAAGACGTCCAGTCCACTTTTTGAAAGTCGGGAATGGCGACGTATTGTCACTCTGATTATTTTGTTGCTGCATCTTAGGTTTGGTTTTGGTCCAGGTTACCGACTCATCATACCCCAAAATCCCTATCATAACAACTTCACGTTCTGGCGCGACCGGCGGCATGGCAACCGGCCTTCGGCAGTCAATGCTTTGGGGGATAACTTGGCAGGCGCTCGATTTGTCCATTCGCCAAAGATCAGGTATTATATTATTGAGCCGTCGCTGGATGGCATGACGGCGCTACGTTGAGTTCAACTATGCCCCCATCGCGTCAACCTCGGGCGGCCCGCAAGCGGGTGGCGCTGCTGCATGTCGGGGCGCTGCCCAACGTGAACCCGGCCGCGTTCACCGACTGGGTGGATGCCTTGCCGGAGCTTGGCATCATCGCCGAGATCGTGCCGCGGCTGGTGGAAGCCGAGCCGAGCGTTAACCTGCAGCCCCGTCACTTGATCCATCTCGCCCGGGTCATCGAGCGGTTCTCGGGCCAAGCCGACGGATTCGTGGTGCTGCACGGTTTGGACCACCTGATCTACACCGCCTCGGCGTTGGCTTTCAGTCTCGCCGGTTTACGCCAGCCGGTCGTGGTCACCGGCGGACAGGTGGCGGCGGGAGCGGACGGCGCCGGCGGTGATGTTGCATCCTCGCTCGGACTGAAAGCGAATGTCATCAACGCGGTGCAGGCGGCCACGTTGTCGCTACCGGAGGTGGTGGTCGTGTTCGGCAACCGGTTGCTCCGCGCCGTCCAGGCCTACCGCGTGTCGGGCAGCAGCGCCAATCCCTTTGACGCGCCGCCGCGCGGGGTGCTGGGGCGGATTGATTTTTCCATCCGGCTCCTGGAGCGGAACCTCCGGTCAGTCCACACCTCGGGATTAACCGTGGCCCCGTTGGCGGAAGCGGTGGAGTACGTCTCGCTGACGCCGTGGCTGAACGCCGCGCTCCTGCGGCGCCGCTTGCGCCAGGTTCAGGCATTGCTTTTGGATGCCCGCGGTTGCGCCGAACTGCCGGCGTGGCTGGGGGAAGTTCTGAAGTCCGTTCATCCCAAAAAACCGGTTGCCGTCTTGACCGCCCATCCGACCGTCACCCTTGCCCTCCGGGACGTCGCGGTGCTGCCGATGGGCACCGTTGAAGCGATGCACGCCAAACTCGCGTGGGCCACCGCGTTGGTCAAAACGCCCGCCAAAGTCGCGGCGTTAATGGGGCGCGACGTGGCGGGAGAATTCAGCCTATGAGGGTGTATCTGTTTGGCAATCCCGGCGCCGGACCGGCGCTTCAAGAGCGGTACCGTCGGATGGCTGAAGTGCTCGCCACGGCGGGCGCGCATCTGAACGCGAACTTCCTGCCGACGGTCAGCGTGGGTGATGACGCCGCGTTCATGGAGCGCGTTGACGCGGTGGTGATTGAAGGCAGCGACCCCGCCCCCGAGGCCGGCCACCTCGTGGCCTTGGCGTTAGCCTACCGCAAGCCGGTGCTCTATCTGACCGAGCGCGGCAAACCCGTTGACCGCCACCTGCGCAAGCTCCAAGAGAACAAGGCCGCCGGCGCGTTGTTGCGGCTGGAAGCCTACGCCCCCGACCGTCTCCTTGTTCGTCTGCAGGAATTTTTCAAGGTGGTGGAGCGCGGCGAAAGCGTCACCAGCCCCACGATCAAATTTACCCTCCGGCTGACCCCCGCGATTGACCGGTATCTCACGTACAAAACCCAAGGGACCAAGAAAAGCAAAGCCGATCTGTTGCGCGAGTTGATTGAAAAGCTGATGGCCGACGATGCGCCGTACCGGCAAGCCCGGGTTTCCCCGCCGCCGCCGAAGTGATTGACCGGCAGAGCCCGACCATCCCCGCCTTAAGCGGGGATTTTGTTGCATGGGGATGACGTCCCCGCGGCGTCAACCGCAACCGCATCATCCTCATGTTTTCCCCATCGAGGGGTGGAGCCATGATAAGCCGCGACGATTGCTGAAGAAAAAAAGCCCCACCGCAAACGGCAGGGCTAAGAATTGAATGTGCGATTGTCTCCTTTCAAAGATCAGCGCGCCGTGATCATGACGTTGTCCACGTAGGC
>CAYJVS010000114.1:0-3531 GCA_964373635.1 uncultured Gammaproteobacteria bacterium | reverse complement strand
ATTGGCCTGGATTCCGGCTCCGGGGCCGGAATGACACCAAACGCGTAACTCCTAAAACAATAACCCCTCCTCGCCTCCCTTACCATAAGGGGAGGCACAAGGAGGGGCGAATCCTCAGAAAATGAAGCCAGCGGCAGACTGGAGCAACCGCGCAAGTCCAAAGCGGTTACTGAACGATCAGTTTGCCCACCATGTCGAGGTGGCCGCTCCCGCACAGGACGTTACAGCGGAAAGTAAACTCGCCGGTTTTGTCCGCGGTAAATTCCACCGTGACGGTTTGGCCCGGTTTCAACTTCTCGTCAATGGCAAACTCGGGCAACAAGAAACCATGTTCAACGTCAACGCTCTTCAGCGTCAGTTTCACCCGGTCGCCCTTCTTCACGGTAATGGTCTTGGGGCTAAACTCCCACTGCTTGGCGATCAGCGTGAACGTCTTTGGGCCGACCATCACGTCGGCTTTGATATCAACCATTGCTCCGGCCTCATTTTTCTTCGTGCCATCCGGATTTTTCATCGCGTTATCCCCGCCGCCGACGTCCTCGGCTTTGGCGACCACCGCAATCTGTTCTTCCGCGGTCCAGTAATTTTTCCCGTCCATGATGGCGTGCGCCCGCAGATACAGCGTGCCAGCCGCCGGCGTCAACGTGGCCGTGAACGCTCGCGGGGCGGAAATTTCCTCTTCCGTGATCGGCGGCGTCAGTTCCTTGTACCCGGAAGCTGCCGGCGTCACCTCGGCGCCAAAATCGCCCGGGTGCGAAACGGTATCGGAATGAACCGCGGTATGCGTAATGGTGACGGTTTTTTCGGCTGGCGTAACCTGCCAAACAACCTCCATTGGGCGGCCCGCCACCGCTTTGGCCCCGAGGTTGAGAAAACTGACCTTATTATCACCCTCCTTCATCATCACGCCTTCGGGTGAGCCAGAAGCCTCGGGGCTTTTCGCCGGCTCTACGGCGTCTTGGCTACCGCCTTCCCGCGGCGCGCACCCGGAAAGTACCGCGACCGCCAACAACGAAATCGCACCGATGGTGACTTTACGCATAACGTGAACGAGAATCTTATGGCTTAAATCCCTCCAGAACTCTCAAAAGATTAACACGCCGTCTGGGGCTGTCAAGGGCAAAAGCAGCCTCAACCAAAGGTGAACGCGAAAGCGCTGACTCCGGGCTGAGAAATTATCAACTCCAGGGTATGCCAGCCGTACACCGCCCCCGTATCCGTCAAATTATAGAGCTTGGATTCCTGGATGCGCACGAAGCTGCCGGCGCGTTTGGTCAAAAATACGTCCGACCCGCGGTTGGCCGGATTCAAGGCTTCCCCATCGAGACGCACTTCCGCCACGATCTCGCCGTCCGCCGCCATCACCAGGTTGGCTTTGTTGGCGCGGTAGCGGATGATAATTTTCCCCGTGGCGGAACGCAGCGTGACGGATTGCGGCCCCATCAGCCAGGTGCCGGTCAAATAAAAGGTGTTATCGTCAACGGTTTGCTGTTCGCCGGAAAACGTGACTTCCCGATCCGGCATGACCCGGCCGCCGAAGTGGCTGATCCGCTCGTAGCCCAGATAAATCTCGGGGGTCCCAATCTGACTGAAATCTATCCCGTTTGGCGGTGACGCGACCGGCATCGGCTCCCGCAACGTGCCCGCTGCCGCTAGTAGCTCTTGGATTTTTTTCTCTTGTTCCTCGTACCCACCCTCGCCGAATTTCCGCCAGACAATCTCGCCCTCGTGGTTGATGAAGTACTTGGCCGGCCAAAACTGATTGGCGTAGGCATTCCAGGTCGCGTAGTCGTTGTCCAGCGCCACGGGGTACTCGATGCCGTACTCCTTGACTTTTTTGGCCACATTTTGAGGAATTTTTTCAAACGCGAATTCCGGCGTGTGCACCCCGATGATGACCAACCCCGAGTCGCGGTACTTGCGATCCCAGGCGGTAACGTGCGGAATGTTGCGGATGCAGTTGATGCAGCTGTAGGTCCAAAAATCCACCATCACCACCTTGCCGCGCAACTCGGCCAGGGTCAGCGGCGCGCCGCCAGGGGTGTTGAACCATTGCGTGATGCCGGTAAGTTCGGGGGCCGTCACCACGTCGCCCCGCAGACTTGAATATAACGGCGACTTCTTGTTAAACAGGTGGGAGAAAAAATTCACCGTCAACGACAAGGGATTGGCGGCGTACCGCAAACGAAACCCAACCGTGACGACCGCCACGATGACCAAAATTGCCAGACCAATGCGCAGCCAACTCTTCATAACGGCTATTTCCGCCGCGGCAGCACCGGCATTTTTTCCGCCGGGTCCACCAACGGCGGCATCTCGCTCCCGCGCAGCTGGCGCTGTAAAATGCGGTCCTCAATCTCGGCCGTGTTAGGAAACAGATTGAACGCGGAAATTTCCAAACGCCGGTCAAGCTGGGTAATCATCAGGAAACCCATCACGGTCAAAATCGCGCCGGCCACTTTCCGCAGCATCTCGGCTTGGCTGGCCAACGCGCGGGTTTTGGTCGCGATCCAGTTGCCGCCGTAGCCGATCACCAGCAGCGGCACGCCCGCCCCCAGCGCGTAGGTCAAAAACAACAGCGCCGCCGTACCGTACTCCTGCTGCGACGCGGCAACGGTGAAAATCAGCCCGAGGATCGGCCCGGCGCACGGCACCCAGGCCAATCCCATGGAAGCGCCGAGCATATACGCGCCGCGCAACCCGGTTCGAGACCGAGGCGGACGCGGGGGCGGCAGCTGTCCACCCGACACCTTAAGCTTCAGCGCCGACCACCCCGACCGCAGTTCACTCACCAGCGAATCATAGGTTCGCGGCAAGAGCAACGCCAGGCCGAAAAGAAAAATCAGCCAGACCGCGAGCTGGCGAAACTGCGTCCGGTCCAAGCCGAGAAACGTGGTAAAGCTGGCAAAAATCAAGCCAAAAACCGTGAAACTGGACACCAGCCCCAGCACGATAAACAACGGCCGCAGCCGATTTTGCCCCAGGGCCGAGCCTAACATCACTGGCAACAGCGAGAGGATGCACGGCGCCGCGATCGTCAACAGGCCGGAGACGAGAGCGAGCACGAGGAGGGAGACGAGAGAAGCGTCAGGCATGGTATGCGGAGGTTGATGTCCTGGTGGGACGGAAACGAGGCCCGCATCCATGATCGTCCGCGGTCATCGTCCTACGGTAACGAGGCCCGTTTCGTCAGCCGTCATACGGTGACGTGCCCCCTCACCCCGGTTCCCTCTCCCCGCGGGAGAGGGGTAGGGTGAGGGCGGGAGAGGGTGGCCGCCTGCCCGCCCCGTTAGAAAACCCCTCGGGATCATTCCAACTGACCGACCTCATCAGCGCGAATAAAAGTGTGAGGCGCGATGTCCAACAAAATTTTCTCACGGGGCCCGCCGAAGTCCCGATGACTATCGGGATGTAGGAGGGGAGGCCGGGTGAGGGTGAACAACGACGACGTACGACGAACAACGAATCGGGCATCGACACCGTACGACGAGGACGTCCTACTGCTCCTAAAACGGGCCTCGAGACCGTACG
>CAYJVS010000113.1:0-3629 GCA_964373635.1 uncultured Gammaproteobacteria bacterium | reverse complement strand
AAAACCTGCTATGATGGTGCCATGCAGCGCGTCAAACCCAAGGCCACCACGCTCATCCTCTTGGCCATCCTGATATTGGCGGCGGTGATGCGATGGTGGCGGTTGGATCACGCCGACGTGGTGACCGACGAGGCGTTTTTAGGCATTCGGTCGCTGGGGTATTTGGATTTCTTGGGCACCCCGGTCCAGGGCACGCCGTCCGAGTGGTACGCGGCGCGGCCGTGGTGGTCATATCTTTCTTTTCACGATCACCCGCCGCTGAACTTCTTGATCCAACATTGGTCATTACAGCTCTTCGGTGAAACGGCGTGGGCCTTGCGGTTGCCCAGCGCCGTGGCTGGCATCGCTGCCGTGTGGCTGCTTTTTTTGATCGGCAACAAACTGCCAGGTAAAACGACGGGTCTTTCTGCCGCGGCCTTGGGAGCCGTTGAACTTTACCTGGTTTGGCCCTCGCGGCTGGGCTTGCAAGAGAGTCTCGCCCTGACGTTGCTGTTGGCCACGGTGTATCTTTTTGTGCGCGCGATCGAAGCGCCGCGGTGGTGGTACGCGGTCTGGACCGTCTACGGATTCGCCATCCTCACCAAGTACACCGCCGTGGTGTTTTTACCGCTGGCAATCAGCTACGTATTGATTAACCACCGGCGGGTATTTTCTGTCAAACCGTTCTGGGTGGGCCAAGGCCTGCAAGGACTGGTGACGCTGCCGTTGACCATCTACAACGTCGCGCTGTACCTTGACCGCCGCCATTTTGACCTGCAGCTTTCCACGCTGTTGGGCATTGACGTGCCCGCCTGGCGGCTGTTGCCGGGCAAAGAAATCGGCACACTCGCGGAACGACTCCAACGCTTCTTCCCCGCGCTGTTTTCCACGGCCGCGCCGCTCATGCTGATTGCGGCCGGCATCGCCTTGGTCGTCTTGATCATCCGCTGGAAAAAGCCGGCCCACCAGCTGGTGCTGCTGGGCGCGGTCTGGACCGCGCTGTTACTTTTGGTGATTGGCCCCAGCCCGCGGTTTTTGGTGTTGCTTGTCCCCTGGTTACTCTTGGCCATCGCGCTGGCCGGAACCGAAATTGCCGAAAAATTATCCCCGCGCATCAAACCCCTCCTCGTAGTGGCGTTGTTTGGCCTCCTGGGGTACCATGGTTGGTACGCTTGGCACAACACGTTTGCCAGCCAGTACCTCGGCGGAAACCCGTGGACGTTTTCGCTCTTGCGCCGCGAGATGGGCAACTTCGGCTACCAGCAGCTGGATACAATCTTGGCGCGCGAACTTGACGGCTTTCGGCCGGCCGCGCCCGCCCGCGTTCAATTCCCAGTGCTCCAACAAACGATTGATGCCGGCTATGCTCGCGACGGCGCCAAACCGATTCGGCCCATAATCATCGGCTACGATGCCGATCTCGCCTGGCCGACGCCGCTGTGGTACTTCCTGCGGCGAACGATCTATCACGGCTGGACCGCGGTGTCCACCGACGGGCTGAAAACGGCCTTGGAGGAAAATCGCTTCGCGGCGCTGCTGCCGGCCGCCACGACCACCGACATCCTGCTGGTCGTGGGCGCAACCATCTTGGAACGAACGCGCGGACGCACCGAAAGCGCGGAGTGGTTTGTGAGTCAACTCAATCTGGCCTCCAGCACGCCGCTCGCCGTGGTGGGCGACGCGGACAAACCGCAATTCACGCTTTGGAAAGTACCGGCGGGAAAAATTCAGCAGTTGAAATTTAACCCCTCCTAGCCTCCCCGTGCATCCAGGGGAGGAAATCGGAAGATTATGCGACGCCTTACCATTTTTATCCCCGCGCTTCTCATCCTCTCGGGCTGCAGCCGGGTGGTAACGCCATTGCCGCCGACACCATCACCGGCAGCAACACCAAATCCAACGGTCACGGTTGAAACACCACCCACCCTCGCGCCGGCGCCAACGGTCACGTTCCCCATTGCCGGCTATGTTGAGCGCCGGACGTTCAAAGTCTTTGGCCAGTACGTGGCCGACCGCTTCCAAGGCTACCACACCGGCGACGACGTGGAGTACGCGGACGTGGCCGGCGACGTGCCCGTGTACGCCATGACTGACGGCGAAGTCGTGATGGCCAAGCGGGTCAGCGGCTACGGCGGGGTGATCGTGGTGCGCCATGCCGTGAACGGCAAAACGATCTCCGCGCTCTACGGGCACCTCGATTTGCAATCCGTCCGACCCGTCGGAACCCAAGTGAAACAGGGCGATCAGCTGGCCATCCTGGGCGACCATCAATCGGCAGAAACCGATGGCGAGCGTAAGCACCTCCACTTCCACCTCTGGGAAGGCGGCGGTGAAAGAATTTCCGGCTACGTCCAAACCGAGGCGGCGCTGGGCCAGTACCTGAACCCCTCGGACTTTTTCGCCACCCGCGGGGTTGACGTCAACCCGTCGGCACGAGTGGTGAGCTACGGCGGGTTCGCCGGCGCGGCCGCACCCCACCCGACGTTTGACGGTTTATCCTTCCAACTTCCTGACGGTTGGGGAGTTGAGTATGTGCCGCGGATTCAGTCGCTCAACCTCTTCTCCCTCACCGGCAACGGCACCGCCCGCGAGCGGTCAAACATTTTCATCCGCACCTTTACCGCCGACCAATTTTTAACCCTCAACACGGTCACCATTCACCAAACCACGAATGGCCAAATCAACGGCTATGAAACCCGCCGCTATGACATTGAGAAAAAACCCACCGTGCCGAATTTTCCCGATCAGCCCAGCTGGAGAAACCGCCGGCACATCGTGACGGACTTCCGGGCGACACCGCCGCCGGGCCGGTCCGTGTTTTACGTCGTGGCGAAAAACCCTGATCTGGGGGAAAAAATTTACACCGATTTCCTCGCGAGTCTGCGCTTCGGGCAACCATAGACCATGGACCGCTACTTGACCGTCACGAAACGATTTGACGCCGGCGTCATTGCCGTGCTGCCGCTGCTGGCGATCTACGAACTGGGGCTGGGGCAAGGGATGCTGGGGCAAAATTTGAACGGCGCTGATGCCTTGTTGCGAATTGCCGTGCAGTGGATTTCCGCCTGGCTCGGCCTGCCCATGAGCCGTTGGGTGATTGTGGGGATTGGCGGAGTCGCGATCGCGGTATTCCTGGGCTATCTTTACCGCAACCGCCCCAACCTCCGCCTGCGCCACCTCGGCGGGATGTACCTGGAAGGCGCGGTCCTTGGGCTGGCGATCGCGGTGCTGGTCTATCTCATCTTGGGGCATCAGTTGCCGCGTTTTTTCACGTTTGCGCCCAATTCCGGCGTGGTCGGACAGCTCGCGCGGCAGGGAATTGCCAGTCCCTGGGCAATGGTGGTGATTGCCTCCGGCGCCGGGGTCTTTGAGGAGCTGGTCTTTCGGGTGCTGTTGTTGGGCGGGCTGACTTCACGAAGAATCAACGGCTCCAACCGCGGGGGAAACAATGGCGGAACCGCGGGAGCGGTGGTGGTGACGTCGGCAATCTTTACCGTCTTACACCTGGGTTCCGTGCCCCTGGCCGGCTTGGTATCGGTGTTCACCGCCAGTGTATTATTGTCCGAAATCTACCTCCACCGCGGCTTCGGCATCGCCGCCATCACGCACACCGCCTTTGACCTCGCCCTGATGTTTGGGGTGGTGGCGTA
>CAYJVS010000112.1:0-3634 GCA_964373635.1 uncultured Gammaproteobacteria bacterium | reverse complement strand
AACCCCCCGAAACCCAAACCTGCATCACCACCCCACCGGCTGGCGGCGGCGGTGGCGCGGCGGTGCGCGGCGACTTGTCCGGCGACGGCAAGGTCACGTACGCTGACATACGTTTGCACTTTAAAATGTTGGTGGGACTTGAGACCTTAGATCTGGCCAAAGCCGACCTGACGGGCGACGGACGAGCGACCCTCGCCGATTTCCGAACTTTACTTCGGTTAGTTGTGATGAGTAAATAATTTGAGAAATTATTATCCCTGTATGAGCAATATGAGCAACGCGGCAGAACGGTTTCAAGGGAGGAGAACGGCAGCCTTGATGGCGGGAGGCGCGGCGTTGGGGTTGGCAATTTTTGGCATCGCGGCCGTCGGTATCGCCGCCACCGCGACGGTGACCCTGGGCACGGCCACGGGTCAGCCGGGCCAAGAGGTGACTGTGGCGGTCCGGTTATCCAGCAGTCCGGTTCGCTCCGTAGCGGCGTTGAGTTTTGACGTCATATACGACGCCAGTCGGTTGACCTACGTGCAACCAGCCAGCCGCGGCAGCAACCTCGAATCGTTTCTGGAAATTATTTTTGCCGATGCGTCAGTTCCCGGCGTGGTGTCATTGGTGGTGGCCGACTTAGTGCCGGAGACCGATCCCGCCTTTGGCCTGGTGAATGGCGAACTGGCCCAATTGACCTTTCAAATAAAATCCTCCCTGACGCAAGCGGGCGCGGTTCCGTTGTCGGTGACGGCGTTGGACGGCTTGGATAAAAGCGGGGCGTCCATCATCGGTTTGACCGGAACTTCGGGCAGCGTCAGCATCACCCTGGCGCCGCCGGTCTGCACGCCCAATTGGGTATGCACGCCGTATGGCGCCTGCAGCGGGACCGGGACGCAGACGCGCACCTGCACCGATACCAACAACTGCGGCGTGACCACGGGCAAACAGCCGGAGAGCCAAGGCTGCGTTCTGCCGGATACCACCGCGCCGACGATTTCAAACATCCAAACCTCGGCTCTCACCACGAGTTCCGCCACGGTGAGCTGGACCACCAACGAAACGTCCTCCACCCAGGTTGAGTACGGTTTAACCCCCGCCTACGGCACGGCCACGGGGTTGCAGGCCAGTTTAGTTACCATCCATACGGTTGCGCTTTCCGGGTTGTCGGCCGGCACCACGTACCACTTCCGCGTCAAATCCAAAGACGCGGCCGGGAATGAATCCGTCAGCATTAACCAGACCTTCACGACCACCGCGGCGCCGGCGCCGGATACGACGCCGCCGGATGCCGTCACTAATCTGCGCACCTCGCAGGTGACCGAAACGTCGGTGGTGCTGACGTGGACCGCACCGGGCGACGACGGGGGACAAGGCACGGCCGCTGCCTACGATCTGCGCTATGCCACCGAGGCGATCACCGCGGCCACCTTTGATCTGGCGTCGGCCGTCACGGGTGAACCCACGCCCCAGGCCGCGGGCGCGGCGGAACTGTTCAATCTGGTGGGGTTGAATCCGGGCACGGCCTACCGCGTTGCCGTGCGCGCCGTGGATGAAGCCGGCAATGCGTCGGAGCTCTCCGTCGTGGCGGTCACCACGCTCCAGACGCCGAACACCCCGTCGCCGCCGGAGCCTCGGGTGGCGATCGTGACGCCCGCCGAGACGGTCTGCGTGGAGCACGGCCAACCGTTGGCCGTCACCTGGACGCGGGAAAACATTGACCACGTGGCGCTGTACCTGACCAGTGACGGCGGCACCACGGTGCCAACCTTTGGCCAGTGGGTGTGGATGCAAAACGCCGGCGACACCGCCACCTCCACGGCGTTGACCGTGCCGGCGACCACGACATCGGAGGTCGTGCGCGTGTGGGTGGAAGGTCATAACGCTGCGCACGCCACGCGGTTAGCAATTGATTCGTCGGATTTCAACCTGGCGTTCAAAGCGTCGTGCGCCGTGGCGCCGCCGCCGCCCGCGCCGCCGGTGCCGGCTCCGGCTCCCGCTGGGGGTGGCAACACTGGAGGTGGGGGAGGGGGCGGCGGAGGAGGCGGCGGCGGGGGCGGTTACTACGCGCCGTCCGACACGACGCCGCCACCGGCGGCAACCAACCTGGTTGCCCGCGGCGCCGATCGTCAGGTCGTGCTCTCGTGGAAAAATCCGGATGCCACGGACTGGGTGCGCACCATCGTCCTGCGCAAGGCGGGGAGCCCGCCGACCTTGCCGGTGGACGGTGTTGTGGTCTATGAAGGACGCGCCGCGGAGTTTACGGACACCAAGCTGGAGAACAACGCGACGTACGGGTACACGGTGTTTACCTTTGACCGCGTGCCCAACTACACGCGGGGCGCGACCGCCCTGGTGACCACGGCCGCGGGCGTGACCTCGGTGCCGGTGAACCCGCGGGAAGCGGCGCCACCTTCCGACATCCCGGCGACGCCTCCGCCGCCAGCGTTTGGCCGGGTGGTGACGCACGAACGCCAGTTGTACGTACTGTTGCCCGAAAGTATTCGACGGTTGATCCCGGACGCGGCCACGGCCAAGGCGTTGGGTTTGCGGCCCGAGAAGGCCGAGGCCATCGCCGTGCCCGAGTTTGCCCGCTACCAAGAAGCCCCGGCGGTCACCAGTCCCGATCGCTCTCTTTTGGCGTTGATTGATACCGACCGCGACGGATTGAGCAACGCCGAGGAAGCGCGCCACGGCACCAATGCCTATGCCGCCGACACCGACGGCGACGGTTTTTCCGACTTGCTGGAAATTCGCACCGGGCACGATCCGTTCCACCCGCAGCGCAAAATGCCGGCGCCGCGCGCGCTCTTGTCCCGCGTGGCCGGAAAAATTCTCCTGGAAGTCAACGGTAACGGCCGCGCCTACTACGTGCATCCGGCGTCGGGGTACCGGTACTACCTGCGCGACGGCGACGCCGCTTACCAGGTGATGCAAAAGCTCGGGGTGGGAATCGCCAATACTACCCTCCAGCAGTTGCCGGTGGCGCTGCCGGTTGGTTTGACCCTGCCGGATGGCGATGCCGACGGTGTGCCTGACGCGATGGAGGTGAGTTTGGGTACGGATCCCACGCGGGCCGACACCGACGGCGACGGCTTTCCCGATGGTACGGAGATCAAACAGGGCTATACGCCGCTGGGGAAGGGAAAGTGGCCGGTTAACCGACAGCTGCAGACGAAGTTGAAAGGGCAAATCTTGTTGCAGGTGCAATCCAATGGCGAAGCCTGGTACCTTAACCCAAGCGACGGTAAACGCCACTTTTTGCCCGATGGCCAAGCGGCCTTGA
The DNA here is from genome assembly GCA_964373635.1 of uncultured Gammaproteobacteria bacterium. Classification (GTDB taxonomy): domain Bacteria; phylum Patescibacteriota; class Patescibacteriia; order Buchananbacterales; family GWA2-38-13; genus VMFR01. Next base: position 366 of record CAYJVS010000112.1, on the reverse strand, counting down.
CTTTGATGCGGTCGTTGGGCATCGGGGCAACCAGCGCAACAGTTTCCAGCATTCCTTACCGCACCGTTGGGCGGTAGGAACGCGGAATTTAATCCTATGGCCCGGAGCCGTCGTCCATCCTCAAAGCAACCCGTGTCCTGGTACCGGGCCTGGCACGCGCATCCGCGGGCGGGGTTTTGGCATTGGACTGCTTTGGCCACGGCGAGCATGCTGGCGGCGTTTGTGGTATTGGCGGGGTGGGAGGTGTCGGTGCGGGACACTGCCACCGACACCCCTTGGCCCGCGGTCACCGTCCGCCCGAAGATGGCGCGGGCTGAGGACTCTCCGGGGCACGCCCATCCGGGTGTCCAGGTGACCGACACCCAT
>CAYJVS010000111.1:0-3644 GCA_964373635.1 uncultured Gammaproteobacteria bacterium | reverse complement strand
CTCCTCGAATGACCGGGTCCTGATCCTGGACAAGCCAGGATGACGCCTAAAGTATGTCAACGCAAACAGATTTACAACAACTCGCCCAACTCGTCCGCCACCACATCCTGACCTCCACCACGGCGGCGGGGTCGGGGCACCCCACGTCGTCGCTGTCGGCGGTGGAGCTGATGGTGGGGCTGATGTTTTCGGGTGTGTTTCGGTTTGACGTTGACCACCCGGAAAACCCCAATAACGACCGGCTGATTTTTTCCAAAGGGCATGCGTCACCGCTGCTGTATGCGCTGTGGGCGGCAGCGGGCAAGATTACCAAAGACGAACTGCTGACACTGCGGCAGTTCGGCAGCCGGTTGGAAGGCCATCCGGTGCCGAAGCTGCCGTATGCGGAGGCGGCGACTGGGTCGCTCGGCCAAGGGTTGTCCATTGGCCTGGGCATGGCGCTCAACGCCAAGTACCTGGATAAGCTCCCGTATCGTACCTACGTGCTGCTTGGCGACAGCGAAATGACCGAAGGCTCGCAGTGGGAAGCGGTCCAACTGGCGCGGCACTACCGCCTGGACAATTTAGTCGGCATTTTGGATGTCAACCGGCTGGGGCAGACCGGACCAACCATACACGGCCATAAGGTTAATGAGTATGTCAAGCGCATCGCGGCGTTCGCCTGGCAGACCATCGTGGTGGACGGCCATCGGTTGCCCGACGTGGTGACCGCGTATCAGCGCGCGTTACGAGTGGAAGGCCGGCCCACGATGATCATTGCCAAAACCGTTAAGGGGAAAGGCGTGTCGTTGGTGGCGGATAAAGAAGGATGGCACGGGGTGGCGTTAAAGCAGGAGCAGTTGGCGTCGGCGTTACATGAGTTGGGCGAGGTGGACAAGACGGTGCGGGGGGAAATTGCCCAGCCGGCATCAGTGAGGCAGCAAGGAAGCGGGAGCAAGGAACAGGAAAAAAATACTTACTCCTTACTCCTTACACCGTACTCCTCCGACAAGCCCGTGGCCACGCGCCAAGCCTACGGCAACGCGCTGGTTCACTTGGCTTCCGTGTACCCGCGGTTGGTGGTGCTGGATGCCGAGGTCAGCAATTCCACCTATGCGGAAACGTTCAAGAAGGCGCACCCGGAGCGGTATTTTGAAATGTACATTGCGGAACAGAACATGGTGGGCGCGGCGTTAGGGTTGAGCCGGCGCGGCAAGCTGCCGTTCGTGTCAACATTCGCGGCATTTTTCACCCGCGCGTTTGACCAAATCCGCATGGCGCAATACTCGGGCGCCAATGTCAAATTTTGCGGTTCGCACGCGGGCGTTTCCATTGGCCAAGACGGCCCATCGCAAATGGGACTGGAGGATCTGGCTCTGTTTCGCACGCTCCTGGGGTCGGTGGTTCTGTATCCTTGCGACGCCATTTCTACGGAAAAGTTGGTCGAGCAGGCGGCACAACACCATGGAATAGTGTACCTGCGCACAACCCGCATGGCCACGCCAATACTCTATCAACCAACCGATGAATTCCCCATTGGCGGCAGCAAGGTGCTCCGGCAAAGCCCACGGGACGCGGTGACCGTGGTCGGCGCTGGCGTGACGCTGTTTGAGGCCTTAAAAGCTCACGACGAACTTAAAAAGCAGGGGATTGCCATTCGCGTCATTGATTGCTACAGCGTCAAGCCGATTGATGTCGTGATGCTGCAGAAAGCGGCTCAAGAAACCAAAGCCATCATCACGGTTGAAGATCACTTCGCGGAGGGGGGGTTAGGCGAAGCCGTCGCCAGTGCGTTAGCCGGCCAGCCGGTGCCCGTGCACATTCTGGCGGTCAGAAAACAGCCCACCAGCGGCAAACCCGAAGAGTTATTGGACTGCGCCGGGATTTCCGCCCGCGCCATCGCGCAAAAGGTAAAACAAATTTCTCCCCCGTAAATATAAAAGGGGAGGTAGCGGGGGGTGGTGGACGCTACGTTTTGTTGCCGAACGCGTACCAGTCAATTTTCCGCGAGACGTACATGACGATCCCCAGAATAACAAACAGCCCGATGCTGCCGACGAGGAGCGCGTAGTCTTGGAGCTGGAGCAGGACGTAGAGGAAAGCGTACATCACCAACAATGCCGCCGCCAGGGCGAGCCCGAGCCCGGCATTTTTAAACATGCTGGATGCGTACGCGGCGATCAGGGCCGTGGTCGCTCCGCCGGCAATGACGTAGGCGAGGTCAAAGTTGAGGTGCTCGGCAATGGCTAACAACAAGGTGTAAAACAGCGCCAGCGCCAGCCCGACCAAAAGGTACTGGAAGGGGTGAATGCGGAGCTTGTTGAAGATCTCAACGAAGAAGAAAATGAGAAACGTCAGCGCCAAAAACATGATGGCATATTTAACGGCGCGGTTGGTCTTGGCGTACTGATCCACCGGGATGAGGAAGGTGACGCCGAACACCGAGTCGTCAATCGTGTGCGCCTTGCCGATCCACTGTTGCGGGTAGGTGCGATTAAATTCCAAAATGTTCCAGCTCGCGGTAAAGCCGCGGTCATTGACCGAACGCTCGGCCGGCAAAAAGGCGCCGGTAAAGCTTGGGTTGCGCCAATCGGACGCCAGCGTCACCTGGGTTTTGCGGCCGACCGGCATAAATTCGAGCCGATTGGTGCCGCGCACATCCAGGGTGAGCGCAAACGTCAGCCGCTCGGACGCAATGACCGCCGTCGGCAGGGGAACTTTGACGTTGACGCCGGCAGCGACTACATCGCTGGACTTAACCCCCGGGCTGAAGGGGAGCGAGACATTTTGCCATTTGATCTGGAGCGGTTCTTGAATGCCGCGCGCGTCGGAGATGCCCAGCGTCAGGTAAGCGTCGTCCCAGCGGATCTGGTTGGGCGCCAAGTCAAGGGCTTCGAGATTGGCGACGCTGAACGCGCCGTTGAGTTCAAGGTGCGCGGTGTAGACGGGCACCCGAAAGATTCCCCGCCGCAATGCTTGCAGCGTCGCGCCGCCGTTGACGTTGAGCGTTTCCGGCAGGAGGTGAACCAGCTGGGTAATGTCGGAGGTGATTTTACCCGCGTCATCGCGGACGATGTTGCGGTAGGGGACAGTCAGCACCGGGCCGCCGATGACTTGCCCGCCGCCCCACTTGGCGCCAATGTCACGCGCCGCTTCCTCGCGCCGGCTCTGGCGGTCAAAGATCAAGAGCGACGAGAAGGAAATCGGAATGAGCAAAACAAAAATCAGCAAGCCGATGACCACCAGCCGCACCGTGAGCGAATTTTTGATGCCGTTAGGACGGTCCATAGGGGGAGGAGCAAGTAAGCATATGGTGCCACTGGAGAATTTCGCTGTCAACCTGCCCTCACTTCGTTTCCCTCACTTCGCCCGAGATATTTTGCGATGTTGTAGGGATCAAACTGCAGCAATCGCGCCACCCGGACAAATTCATGCTATAGCATGAATTTGTCCAGTACGGTGTTTTCGTGTTATACTGGTGTTCGGCATGATGCGCGAGGAGCAGTATTACAATCTTCAACCGATGATAAAGATATTGAGACTGTATAGGACTTACGCATTTGGTGTCATTTCGGCCCCGGAGCCGGAATCTAGGCCAACCAATGAGCGAGATCCTGGACGCGGCCAGGATGACGCCTGGACGCGGCCAGGATCTGGATTCCCGC
>CAYJVS010000110.1:0-3789 GCA_964373635.1 uncultured Gammaproteobacteria bacterium | reverse complement strand
GCCGTACCCGTCGCCGTCGCGGTCAACGCACGGCAGCCATCCGGCGTCGAAGTTTTGGGCGATTTCGAAATCCGTCAGATAGCGGTCGTACAGGGCAATGAGGGCAATGTCGCCTCTGCCGCCAAAAGTACCACCATCGGTAATTGTTAGTGGATGCTGCCTCCACGTGGTGAATTTTCCATTCGGTGTGTAGTTCACATTTTTATTGATGCCACCTTCTTGGCGAACGGTGAGGCGTGCCTGGTTAGATCCGGTATCCCAGCGCAGAACTATGTGGGTTGGTTTGTTAATGGCGAGGGTATTGGTGACTTGTAAAGTAACGGGAGGGGAAGGATCAAGTACGGTGTTGGTCATGACCCCGGCCTCGACATCCGTGCCTTTTTGGCGAATGAAAAAATTTGCCGGGAAACGGTCGCCGGATATTGAGATGCAGGTTCCGGAGATTTTCGTGCTGCAGCCGTAGCGGATAATGTCTTTGGCTCTGGCGTTTGTCTCTTGCGGTGTAAACCAAATTTCAGCGGTAAATTTACCGCTCGCTTGGATTTTTGTTTTCAGTTTGTTCGCATTAGCAGGTGGATCCGTTTCAAAGAAGGGGAAACCGTTAACTCGAATAGTTTCAATGTCGGGAAGCCAGGTTGCATCGCGGCCGGCAAGGAGATTGAGATGGGCAAACGGCGTGATGACATCGTTGACTTGTGTCGGGAGTCCGCCGCTGTTTACGACCACCGTACTCTGGTCAATCGGCCAGTAGCCAATAAGTCCGGTGCTTATGCGTGCTGTCGCCATCGCGGATGAGGGGGCAACCGCCGTAAGCAATAGTCCGAAGAGTATGAGGATGATACGGCGCATGGCGAGGCGGGGGCAATTATTGGCGCTGGTAGCTGACGCAGGTGAGGATATCGGCGGTGGGATCAGGATCAGGATTCGTTGGCCCGGGTGGTGGCGGCGGCAGCCCGCTCCCGCGGAAAAGATAGTTGAGGGTGAAGACGGCGTCGGTGAGGTTCAGCACGCCGTTGTCGTCGGCGTCGCCGGCGTCTTGACATGGCCACTGCGGTCCGCCCTTGAACAGGGCGTTCAGGGTAAAGATTGCGTCGGTCAAGTTGACTTGGCCGTTGCCGTCCGCGTCGCCGCGGCGGAACCGAATTTCCGGTGCGCCGTTACCTCTCCCGAAGAGGTGGGTAATGGCATCAGGGCCGCCGCCCACCGTCAGCGACGTGGTTTGCCCCGCGACGACGTAGGCGAACTGACTGCCCAGGACTGGCCAAACCGCGCTCGCGGTGTCAATGCCGGTGCCGGGCGGCAAGAGTTGCCAACGTTTTTCTCCTGTGGGCCCAAGACGCACCACGTACATGTCGGCTTCGCCCTGGGGCCGAAACGACAACGAATGGGTTTCACCAGCGACGATGTAGCCTGTTTCCCGGCCGTCAGGGTCGTACGTCGGTTGAACATCTTCTGCGCGATCAAGGTCTTCCGCGCCGAGGCGTTGGGGGTTGGTTGACCAACGTGGATCGGGCGCGCCGTCCGCGGCGAGTTTAAGCACGAGCGCGTCCAAAACATTTGTTGCGGTTTCTCCGGCGATGATGAATCCCGTTGCTTGGCCTTCGCCGTCGAAGGTTTGTGCAACCGCCTTGGCAATGTCTTGTTCGCTCCAGTCGAATGTTCGCGGATTGGGCGTCCAGTCGCTCGCCAAACTTCCGTCGGGGTTCAGTTTAATGACCACCAGATCAATGTTACCGTCTCGCGCCGTAGTTTCCCCCGCGACCACGTACGCCAGGTGACGGCGCGGCGCGGCGCGGCGCTCGGCCACCGGCGTGACGGCATGAGCGACGCTGGAGACGCCAAGCGGGAAGAGGCGGGGGTTTACCTGCCAGCTGGGGTCGAGGCGGCCGGCGGTGTCGGTTTTGACCGCGAGCATTTGGCTGTTCCAGATGCCCTTACCGGCGTCGTACGTTTGTCGGCGGCCGACGGCTAAAAATCCCGTTGGGTTGCCGTCGGCGCCAAAGGTCTGGATGACCTCGGAGAAGGCTTGCCGGTTTTCCGGGTGAAAAAAAATTTTAGGGTTTTGGGGCCACGCGGGATCAAGATTGCCCTGCAGGGTCGTTTTGACCAGGGCGGCTTCCGGCGCCGCCCCGCCCTCGGGCGTGATTTCGGCGGCCAGCACGTGGCCGTCCGCCACTCCGGCCCCGTCCACTACCAGCGCGATGCTTGAGGCGGAGTCGTGGCCGCTGCCGCCAAAGAACTTGGCCCACTCCTCGCACCCCTCGGGTCCCGCCCCGTCGCTTGGGGCAAAACCGCGGACGAGGTAGACGTCGATGTCTGATCGGCCAGGCTGGCGCCCCCAGCCCGCCATCTGGTAGCTGCCGTCGGGATTTTGCAACACGTCAAGGAACGCCCCGCCATTGATGCGATCAAGCCCTTGGCACGTTATGAAGTCTCGCGGCGCTTCCTCTCCGCCGCCACCCGCGATAGCGGCGATGCGAACCCGCGGGGCTTGCAGCAACGGCAGCGCGGCCAAAAGCCCCAGGGCGAGGCTGGCGGCAATGACGCTGACCACGACTGAGGTCATGGTGGCCACGGTCAGCCCGACGGTCGCTTTGACGGCAACCGCTTTCTGGCTCATCGTGAATCTCGGCGGCGGCGGGGATTCCGGTTTGGCCATAGGATGGTGTATCATCAAGATAAATCTACCTCTATCATACAACATTTCAGCGCTTGCGGGCAACTGATTCATTATCCTTCATTCATGATTCGTAATTCTTCCGTTATCGTTTCTGGCTCGCTGGCCTACGACCGGATCATGAATTTTCCCGGTCGCTTTCGCGAGCAAATTCTGCCCCGCAAGGTTCACGTCTTGAACGTTTCGTTCGCGGTGGAGCGATTTTCGGAGCACTTCGGCGGCACGGCCGGGAACATGGCCTATAACTTGGCCCTGTTGGGACTGCGGCCAACGGTGGTTGCCGCCGTCGGAAACGATTTTGTTCCGTATCGCCGCTGGCTGGCGCGTCATGGCGTCAGTTTAACCGGCGTTTCGGTGCTGCCGCGCGAACGAACCGCGGCCGCGCATATCATCACCGACGCCGACGACAATCAGATTACCGGTTTTCACCTGGGCGCGATGCAACGCCCGGGCGCGACGTTGTCCGCGACTCGGCTGCGCCGCGCCGCCCTGGCCGTGGTCGCTCCGGGCAATGTTTCTGATATGCTCACCCTGCCGCGGCGTTACCGTCAGCTTCATCTGCCCTACTGGTTTGATCCGGGCCAGCAGCTCACCAGTTTGACTGGAGCGCAGCTGCGTCAGGCCATTGGCGGGGCCGAGGGTTTTTTTGCCAACGACTACGAGCTGGCGTTGACCTTGAAAAAAACCGGCTGGACGCTGCGGCAGCTGTTGGCCCGGGGCGTCATGGTGGTGGCGACGCTGGGTTCCAAGGGTTCCGTGGTGCGCCACGGCGCAACAGTTGTCCGTGTGCCGGCGGCACGGCCGAAGGCAGTGGTGGATCCCACAGGCGCTGGCGACGCGTACCGAGCCGGGTTCATCTTTGGCCTGCTCCAGGGTTGGCCAATTCCCGTGGTGGCGCGATTCGCCGGCCTGGTGGCGGTGTACACCGTTGAGCGCTACGGCACCCAGACGCACCGGTTCACATGGCCAGCGTTGCGCCGGCGCTACCGGCAGAATTTCGGCAGCGCTCTGCCGGCATGACTGGAATTTTCACTATCGTAGGACTTACGCGCTTGGTGTCATTCCGGCCCCGGCTTGCCCGCCTTAAGTTATCTTGGGTGGGAGCCGGAATC
>CAYJVS010000109.1:1158-3790 GCA_964373635.1 uncultured Gammaproteobacteria bacterium | reverse complement strand
GAATCAGGAATCAGGAAAATGCGGATCAAACGAACGCTGCTCTTCACGCGGATCTTTTAGGCGCGGATCTCCACGCGGATCCGCCGGTTGAGCAGACAGGAGGGGAGGCCACGGTGGAGACGAATACCACGGATACCACGAATACGACGGATACGACAAACGCGGATCCCCACGCGGATCAAACAGTGAATCAGGAATCAGGAATCAGGAATCAGGAAAATGCGGATCAAACGAACGCTGCTCTTCACGCGGATCTCCACGCGGATCCGCCGGTTGAGCAGACAGGAGGGGAGGCCACGGTGGAGACGAATACCACGGATACCACGGATACCACGGATACGACGGATAAGACAAAAGATGAATAAATGTGGTAAAAATATAGAGGACGGATAGGACAATGAGACTGATAAGACGGATACGACAGATAGGACGGATACGACGGGCCCTGCGGCGGAAGAACGCCTGGGCGGTTTTGGTTGTCCTGGCGGTGAGTTGGGTTGTGGCCGCGCCGGCAGCGTTCGCCTCCATTACCAACGGCACGATTGATCCGACGTTCAAGTACGCCTGGGGCTCGCGCATCGGGTGGATTAATTTTGGCACCAGCGGCGGCAACGTGCACGTCATTGACACCGGGCTGACCGGCTACGCCTGGAGCGACAACTACGGCTGGATTAACTTGGCGCCGACGACGTCCGGCGTAACGTTGGATTCCCTGGGCAACCTTTCCGGATACGCCTGGGGCGAAAACACCGGCTGGATTAGGTTCAGCGGGGCCAAGATCAACAATGACGGCGAGTTTTTCGGGTACGCCACCGGCGACGTGGTCGGCACCATCAGTTTCAATTGCGGCAACGGCGACACGTGCAGCTCGTCGGATTTTAAGGTTAAAACCGACTGGCGCCCGCGCGGCGTGCGGCCGGCCTGCTCTAACGGGGTGGACGACGACAACGACGGCAAAATCGACTTTCCAGCGGATGCCGGCTGCACCGGGACGGATGATAACGACGAGTTGGGCGGAGGCGGCGGCAGGGGAGGGCCTGGTCTTGGCGTGTTGACGCCGCCGAGCAGCCCCGGCGCGTCAGCGGCCAACCCCTCGGGCGGCTTTCAGCTCCTCATCAACGGCGGTTTGCCGATCACCGACCAGCGCCGCGTGACGTTGACGTTGATCGGCGGGCGGGATGCGGCGAAGATGGCCGTGTCCAATCTAACGGACCTGCGGGATGCGGCGCAGGTTGCCTTTCAGCCCTCGTTGCCGTGGGATTTGTGCGGCCTGGTGAATGGCACCATCGTGCTGTCATCCTGCCCCGAGGGAATTTACACCGTGTACGCGCGGTTTTATACCCAAACCGGGCAGCCGTCGCCGCTGGTTTCTTCCTCCATCCGTTTGCGGTACGGGCCGCCGGAGGTGCTTGCGCCCGAGGTAACCCCCTCACCCTACCCTCTCCCACCGGGGGAGAGGGAACCGGGAGGGCGGGCGGTGCCGGTTGTGTCACCGCCAACGCGGATCCAGCCGCCGCGGTCCATTTTTGAGCGGATTCCCGATCTCTTTGAACGCATCATCCCGCGGTTTTTGCTCCCGCGACCAAAGCCCGTCGCGCCGATTGAGGTGCCGTTAGAACAGCTGGTCCCGCCGGAAGCGCCGCTGGCGTTGCGGGGGAAATGGGATATCGTGGGCGGCCACGCCTTGGAGCGGTTCGTCCGCACGCCGTTGCCAGGAACCAATGTCTTGTCGCGGCGGTGGGAGACGTTGCCGGCCGCGCCGTTGTTTGACGCCATTGCCAAGCCGCCGCCTCCTCCGGCGCTCGCGGGACAGTGGGAGGCAGTGCCAGGCGCTCCGTTGCTGGCGTTGATCGCTCCGCCGCCAACGCCGGCCGCGCTCGCCCGACGGTGGAATTTGTTGTCGGAAAAGCCGATCGGACGCTTCGTGCTGGCGCCGCTGCCCGAGGAAATCGCCGGACTCGCCCAGCAGTTCTCGCGGGTGGCAACAACCTTTCAAGCCGTGGGGATGAAGCGGGTCACTGATGTTACCCGGCTCAAGACCGTAAAATTGACCCTGCCGGGCTTAACCGAAGCCGCCGGCATTGCCCCGCGGGTGGTTCGGCCGGGAACCCTGGTGAAGCCCCGCGCCATTCCGTTAGCCGAGCTGCCGATTGAAGCCAAGCAGCACGTTCCGACGGAGGTGGTTTTTGCCCGCACCGGCGGCGGCACGATTGATTTGGACGTCGCCCTCACCATTACGGAACAAGGCGCCATCCGGCGGCAAATCAGCACGGTGTCCCGCAGCGACTTGCGGCTGATTGTCAAGCCGAGCCGTCCGGCCCGCCGCGTCCGGGGGGTGGTGGTGTTCAAATCGCGCGGGACCAAACCCGCGCTGCCGAAGGCGTTGCGCGATTACCCGTGGATCGCGGGGGTGTACGGGCTGATCGGGGGCCGGCCGGCCCTGGCCCAAACGCTGCCTGCAGTGCGGCCGCAGCGCGAAGACTGGCTGGTGCTGACGGAGTTTGATTTTACCGACCCCGATGGCGACGGATTGTACACCGCGGACCTGGAGACGCCGGCGGTGGAAGGGGAGTATGAAATCATTACGTTGATTGACTACGCCGACCCGGAACTTGGCACCAAAGAAATTCGG
>CAYJVS010000109.1:0-1058 GCA_964373635.1 uncultured Gammaproteobacteria bacterium | reverse complement strand
TGGTACCTCAAGGTGGTGGACTGGAAAACCGTGCTGTTGGGGTTGACCCTGGTCCTCTTGGGGTATAATTTCTACCGCGACAAGCTGCGGGAACGCCGGCCGCGGGGTTGACCGTCGCGGGGAGTTGTCAATCGTGACTATTTTTAGTACCATAATTCATAACGTATCGCCTATGCGGCAAACAAAACTCCTGTATCTGGTAGTGGCGCTGTTGGTCGTCAGCAACCTCTGGTTTGGCGTGGAGTACCTGGCGGCGCAGGGCCGGGTTCGCGCCTATCAGACCGAATCGCGGCGGCAGGTGTTGAACGAAAGAATCTTAGCCTTCACCCAGCTGTTTGTGAGCACGGTGCTCCAGGCGGAGCGCGAGGTGGATTTCGAAACTCGCTTGCGGCTGGAGAACGCGGTGCGCGAGATTCAGGATGCGGAGGTGGTTGCCCAGTGGCAGCGGTTCACCGGGAGCTCAAGCGAGGTGGACGCCCAGCGCGAGGTCAAAACCCTCCTCGGCCTGCTGTTGGGAAAAATTAAAGCGCCGTGAGGCGTATGTTGGAAACTAAAGTCGGCCCCACGCGGATGTTGCGGGGGAGCGGTGCGATGGCTGCCGCGGCGCCGGGGAGGGGAAAATTGTTGGCGGCCGCGGCGTTGGCGCTGGCGCTGGCGGTGGGGAGCCACGGCGTCATCAAAAAAATCGGGTTTGCCCCGTACCCGCGGTACCCGCCGAACCTCTGGCAGTCGGTGTTTTTGGCCAACGGCCAGGTGTACTTCGGGCACGTGGTTACCGTCAACCGGCATACCGTACGGCTGCGCGACATTTTTTACCTCCGGGTGGTGTCACAGCCGCTGCAGTCCAGCCAGCCGCCGAATGTCCCGCCCATTCCCGAACAGCAGTTTACGCTGATTAAGCTCGGCAATGAACTCCACGGGCCGGTGGACGAGATGGATTTGAACCGCGATCACGTCCTGTTGATTGAGAACCTCAAGGATGACTCGCGCGTGGTGACGGCCATCAACGATTACGTGGCCAAGCAAGGACCAAAGCCTTAAGCAACGGCGAATCTAAA
>CAYJVS010000108.1:1246-3844 GCA_964373635.1 uncultured Gammaproteobacteria bacterium | reverse complement strand
TCCTGCTGTGGCGCACGCCAACGCCGTGGAACCGGTTTGCCGGCGACGAGCTGTTCACCACCGCGTTCTACCAGCGGGTCATCAGCGACGGCGTCGGGCATGATTTCACCTACCGCGGCTTGCCGCCATTCTACCCGCCGCTGTGGTTCTACGCGGTTGGGGCGGTGAGCTCGTGGTTTGGCTTGACCGGCGTGGGCGCCGCCAAGCTCGCCGGCTTGCTGGCCACGGCGCTCGTGCCGGTGCTGGCGTGGTGGTTTTGGCGGACGGTGCGGCGCGACAGCGACGCGGTTGCCGCGGGGCCGATTTTCCCGCTGCTTGCCGCCGTGCTGCCGTTTGCGGCGGTGGATTTCCCGTCGGTGCTCACCAAGCCGTACGAATTTTTATCGGCTTTCGCCGTGCTGCTGTGGTTTACGGTCGTGCAGCGTCGGCTATCTGTCGGTGTTCTGCGCTGGCGTGAAGTGCTTGTGTTTGGCGTCTTCCCCGTGGCGCTGTTTGCGACGTATTACCTCTGGCTTGCGTTCGTGGCGATTGCGGCGCTGGCGTTTTTTCCCTGGCGCCACCCCCGTGCCACGTTCCGCTCGCTGCGTGGATGGGTCATGCTGGCAGCGGTCACGCTGGCGGGCAGCGCCTGGTACTGGGGGCCGCTTGCGGCCAGCTATCTCCGCCACGGCATGGAGAACTGGCAGCCGGCGTTTTTTGTCGCGTCCGATTTCAAGTTCTTCCCGCCGGTAGAATTCACGCCGAGGAGCTTATGGCTGTGGGTGGGTTTGCTCGCGCTCATCATTTACCGCCGGCGGCCGCTGGTGCGGCCGGCCTTACAGCTGCTCGCCGCCGGCTATCTCTGGCAAGTGGCGAGTTTCGTTTCCACGATTTTCGGCGATGCGCCGTTTGAAGCCGCGCGCGGATTCACGTTTTTAGGCGAAGTGGTACTAGCCCACGGTGCCGCCTACGGCCTTGCCGTCTGGATTAGTTCGGGTGAGCCGGCCGCGGGCTTGGCGCACGTGGCCGCGGTGCTGCGCGAACGCCTGGTTGGTGCTGCCCGCCTGCCATCGGCCACGCGGTTTTTTGTCGCCTGGCTAGCCCTCGGCGTGTCGCTGCCCTTCGGTTTATGGTTGGATCAGGAGAGCACGATCACGCGCATCGTGGAGTTGCGGCAGGGGAGCGCGGCCGTGGCCGCGTTCACCCGCTACTTCCAGGAGCACCCGGCAGAATCACGGCTGACCACGTTGAGCTTTTTGCCCGCGCTCAACGCCTCCGTCGCGCTGCCGCAGTATGTCAGCCACAACCAGCACTACTCGCACCCGGCGGCCAATTTCTCCCAACGGTTATATTATCTTGAGGGTTTAGCCAGCGCGCGCACACCCGCGGAGTTCGCTCGCCGCTTCCGTGAGGAAAATCCGTTTGAACCGATTCAGCAACTGATCCTCTACCCCAACGGCGACAACTACGAGCTGTACTTTTGGCTGGACAACTACCCTAACGGCGGCCGCGAGCACGTCGTGCGCTGGCCCAAACGCCTGATCGCGGAACCGTACTTTGCCCGCGTTGCCGGTCTTTCTTTGGCCGGCTTTGCCGCCTGGCGTCCGAGATAATCCAAAGTTCCCCCCTCTCCTTGTGGGAGGGATTGGGAGGGGTGGTTGCCGAGGCCGAATCTTGAGCGAACCGCCCGAGGTTCCTCCTCTTGGTTCAAGAGGAGGGTAGGAGGAGTTGGTTTACTCGCGGTTATATCGTTGCAGTGCTAAAATAAAGGTACCAGCCGGAACCGCTTTCCGGCGATACTTTCGGTTATATTATGGAGCATCCCGGTGCCAACCAAGTGTTCAGTAAGACCCCCACGGTGCTGGTGATTTTTGGCGCCACGGGCGACTTGATGGAAAAAAAGCTCCTGCCGGCGCTTTTGCACCTGCATCGCCACCAGCTCCTGCCGGGGCTGTTTCAGATCGTCGGGTTTTCACGCCGCGAGCTGTCCAACGACGAGTTTCGCCGCCGGGTCCGCGAGGCCATTGCCGCCCACACCGATGCCACGCCCGCTGAACTGGAGGGATTGTGCCGGCGCTGCTTTTACGCGCAAGGGTTGTTTGACGACCAAAGCGGCTACGCCAACCTCGCCCGCATTTTGGGTCAACAGGACCGCGCGTGGAAAACCTGCGCGAACAAGATTTTTTACCTGGCAGTTCCGCAGCAGTATTTTCCCACGATTCTCCGCGGCCTGGCCGAATCCGGCTTGACCAAACCGTGTAGTCCCGAGGAAGGCTTCACGCGCGTGGTGGTGGAAAAGCCGTTTGGCAAAGACTTGGCGTCGGCCGAAGCGTTGGACCGCCTGATGGGCCAGCTCTTCAAAGACGAGCAAGTTTACCGGATTGACCACTACTTGGGCAAAGAGACGGTGCAAAACATTTTGGCTTTTAGGTTTTCCAACTCGTTTTTTGCGTCGGTGTGGCAAAACGACGCGATTGAACGGATGGACATCCAGTTGTTGGAGACGAGCGGCGCGGGGGGGCGGGGCGGATTTTACGATGACCTGGGGGCGCTGCGCGACGTGGGGCAAAACCACCTGCTGCAGCTGTTGTCCCTGTTTGCGATGGAAAATCCGGGCAC
>CAYJVS010000108.1:0-1146 GCA_964373635.1 uncultured Gammaproteobacteria bacterium | reverse complement strand
GCCGGCGACCGGACGTTGTTTGTCACCACCGGAGAAATTCTCGCCAGTTGGAAGTTCATTGACCCGATCATTCGGACCTGGATGAGCGGCAAACCGTCCCTGATTGCCTACGCGCCCGGGAGCCGCGACGCGCGTCACGAGGTTTTGCCCGCGGATCAGCCCGAGGCTAAGCCGGTGATTGGCTTCATCGGACTGGGGAAAATGGGCCAGGGGCTGGTAAACCACATGGCGGAAACCGGCTGGCGCGTGGTAGCCTACAACCGCACGCCCGAGAAGCTGCAGACCGTGGCGGGAGAACGGGTGACCGGCGTCACGGAGATTGGGATGCTCGTGAGCAAACTGACGCTGCCGCGCGTGGTCTGGCTGATGGTGACCGCCGGGCAAGCCGTGGATGAATTGCTCTTTGGGGCGGAAGGGTTAGCCCGTCAGTTGACCAAAGGCGACGTGGTGATTGACGGGGGAAATTCAAATTTTGCCGACACCATCCGGCGGGCGCGACGGCTCGCCAAGCTGGGGATTCGTTTTTTGGATATCGGCGTGTCCGGCGGGCCGCGCGGGGCGCGCCGCGGCGCGTGTTTGATGATTGGCGGCGACCGTGCGGCCTTTGAGTGGCTGGAGCCGTGTTTTCGGGATGTGGCGGTTCCGGGCGGGTACATGTACTTTGGAAGCGCGGGCGCGGGACATTTTGTCAAAATGGTGCATAACGGCATTGAGTACGGCATGATGCAAGCGCTCGCCGAGGGTTTTACCGTCATGAAAAAATCACGCTTCCAGCTTGATCTGAATGCGGTGGCGGAGCTCTACAACCACGGCAGCGTGGTTGAGTCGCGCCTCGTCGGCTGGCTGCAGAGCGCGTTTGAGCAGTATGGAGAGCAGCTGCAGGGGGTGTCTGGTAGCGTGGCGCACACCGGGGAAGGGGAGTGGACGGTGAAAACCGCCAAAAAATTGAAGGTACCCGTGCCCATCATAGAAGGCGCCTACAAGTTCCGCGTCCGCTCGACCAACGCGCCCAGCTACACCGGCAAAATTCTGTCGGCGCTGCGCAACCAGTTCGGCGGGCACGACGTGAAAAGCACAAAGCGCAAAACCTATTGATTGACTAACCGCCGTCATTCTGGCGCCGCGTCCAGAATCTGGCGCCGCGTC
>CAYJVS010000107.1:0-3866 GCA_964373635.1 uncultured Gammaproteobacteria bacterium | reverse complement strand
ATTAGCTTTTTAGAGACGGAAACCGAAAATATTAATCCACCCCTAAGAAGCTAAAAAGCTACCGGCTAATAAGCTCCGTTTACCATCCAAACAGCTTCCCCACTTCCTCGGCGGTTTCGCGTTTGCGCGCCACGATGATGTGCCCGTTCTCCGCCACGAGCTTGGCCGGCGACGACAGCAAACAGTGGTGCGACGCCAGCGGATCTTGGTAAGCGCCGGAATCCAAAAACACCACGTACAAGGGCTCGGGTGCCGCCGTCAGGTCGTGCTCGGGCAACAGCACATAGCTGTTTTGGCCGGTGTACTTGTCGTCGGAATCGCAGGAACTTCCCGCCAGCCAGGTCTTGACCAGTTTTTTGGTCTGCAACTGGCTGGCCGGCAGCACGTGCCACTTTTGGTGGATCGCCCAGGTATCCAGCAGGTCGTTCATGAAGCTGCCGTCAATCACGTACCACTGCTTCGCCGTGCCTTTGGCGATGGTTTTAGAGTCAATCACTTTGTAGATGGTGACTTGGGCCGGTGCGACAATGAAGCGGCCCCATTCAACCACCAGGTTGGGGTGCGGGAAACCCTCCCGGTCGGCAAATTTCTGCATCATCTTCAGCATTTGGCCCGCCAGATTGGCGACCGAATACTCCACCTTGCGGTCGTAGGGAATCGGCATGCCGCCGCCGATGTCAATCGTGTCCAGAGTTGGATTAATCCGCTTGAGCTTGGCGTAGACTTTGAGCGCGTAGCGGAGCGGCTGGAGAATGTCGGCCTGGCGTTCAATCTGCGAACCGACGTGGTAATGCAAAATTTTCAGATTGCGCATCCGGCCCAGCCGCACTAACTCCGCCTCCGAAAAGCCGAAACGGTCCACGGGCTTGTCCCAGCGCGAGTCAACGCTCACCGTCGGCGGAATGTCTAACCGCACCCCGACCTCAAACCGGCTTTGCCCGAACACCGCGACTTCATTCGGCCCTTCAATGATCGGCACCACCGACAAACCGCGGTGCTGGAGTTCGTCAATTAGGCGGATGTACTTGTCGGTCTTGGGACCGTTGCACAGCACTTTGATCTTGGGGTTAAACGTCGCCTGCTCCCACAAGCGCTTGACCAGCCAGAGCTCGTTGGCCGAACCGGTCTCAAGATTTGCCCCCTCCGACACCAGGGGCATGACCACTTCCTTGTTTTGGTTGACTTTCATCGGGTAGTGGTAGGCAAAGCGGCCGCGATACTTGAGGGCCTTGATCTGGGCGGCGAACAGGTCAATCAAATCCTCCAGCCGTTCCTCCAGAATGAACGGAAACACCACCTCTAGCGGCGTGCCGAATTTGTCGGCTAAAAACCGAAGATTGTATTGATTGTTGCCTTCCCGCGCGATTAGGTCGCCGTCCTTGGTAATGTCAAAGTACTGGGTGTTGAACACCCGAAGGCCCAATTTCCAGAAGCGTTTGCGCGTCATGGGTGGTGTGGTGCTAAGTACTCAGGTTGCCGGACATCCGATGTCTCATCGGACATCGGATGTCCGGCAACTATGGATAGTACCGCGCTTTGGCCCGGACGTGTTCCTCGTACGTGCGCGAGTACACCACCGTGCCGTCCGGCGTGGTGAGGTAATACAGGTAGGGGGAAGTTTGGGGGAACAGGGCCGCGCGGATACCCGAAATTCCCGGGTTGTTGATGGGTCCGGGCGGCAAGCCGCGGTGGATGTAGGTATTGTACTCGCTTTCGGTTGCGATGTCATCCCGGCTGGCCCGCGGCGTTTTTTTGCCGGTGACGTAGTTGACCGTGGCATCGGCTTGGAGCGGCATGCCGATGGCCAACCGGCGCAAAAAAATCCCCGCGACCGTGGGGCGGTCGGGCCCGTCGGGAACCTCGCGCTCGACGATGCTGGCCAGCGTCAGCACCTCGTGCAGGGTTTTTCCCTGCCGCGCGATTTCGGCCCGCAGATCCGGCGTCAGCTTACGGCCGAAATTATCCAGCATCTTGCGCACCAGTGTCTCAACGGGGGCGGTGGCAAAAACGCGGTAGGTGTCTGGAAACAGGTAGCCCTCCAGGTCGCGGTCAGCGGGTTTGCCCGCCAAAAATTCGTACTCGTCCCACCACGGGGCCTTGCGCCGCACCACGGCAAAAAACGCGGCGGTTGAGGTGACTCCGGCTTGCGCCACGTGCTCAGCCAGCTCGCGATTGCTCCAGCCCTCCAGCACCGTCAAGGTCAGCTCGCGGCGCCGTTGGGTTTGGGTCAGGCGCTTGACCACGTCCGCCAGGCTCAAGTTCTTTGGCAGCTCGTACTCGCCCGCCTGGAGCCGGCCGCTTTGGCCGGTGACCGCGGCGTAAAGTTCAAACAGCCAGGTGTTCTTGATCACGCCCACGGACGCAAGCTGATTCCCAATCGCCGTGGAGCTTTGACCCCGCGAGATGGACAGCCGCGCGAGGGTTGCGTCATCTGACCCTGGCCGGTGCATTGCCCACCAAAGGTAGCTCACCCCGGTGAACGCGACCACCGCCAGGCTAAGCAGCCCGCGGCGCCACCACCGGCGCGGCGGCGGACGTTCCGAGGTTGATTCAAATTCCATACGTGAAACCGCGCCACTCGCGCCGCACCCGAGCATACTGCTCGGGGGTGCCGGTGTCAAACCACTGGCCTTGTCCGCGGTAAGCAAAGAGTTTGCCGGTCCACGCCAGGACCGGCCAAACGTCGCGCTCCAGCATCGAAAACGGTTTGACGGCGATGACGTCAAACACCGCCGGGCTGACCACGGCGTAGCCGGAGTTAACCCAGTGGCTCGGCGCTTCCTCCCGCGGCGGTTTTTCGACAAATCCGGCAATGCGTTCGCCCTCCAGACGCGCCACTCCAAACGCCGACGGATCAGAAACTTCGGTCAAGGCCATGGTCGCGACCCCGCCGAGCCGCTGGTGAGCGCGCGCGAAAGCGGCCAAATCCACGGCCAAGAGATTGTCCCCGTTAATGAGGAAAAAATCTCGGTCGGGGATTTGCCCGGACGCTTTTAAGAGCATCAAGGGCCCCGCGGTCCCGCGCGGCGTTGACTCCTCCAGGTACCGCAGAACAACGCCAAGGTCGCGGCGGGCGAAATAGTCGCGCACTTTATCCGACAAATAGCCGGTTGACAAGATGACATCGGTCACCCCGGCCGGACGCAGCAGGTCCACCACGTGCTCCACCAAGGCCTTGCCCTGCACGGGGATTAACGCCTTGGGGAGTTGTGTGGTCAGCGGGCGAAGGCGCTTACCTTCTCCTCCCGCCAGAATGATGGCGAGCATAAACCGAAATTACGTCAAACGCCTTACGGTTACGAGGCCCGTATCGTGGTACGTCTTCGGCTCACACCTTCACCCGGCTTTCGGCCACCCTCTCCCCGCCCTCACCCTCCCCTCTCCCAAGGGGAGGGAACGGGGGGTGAGGAGTTGGGGCGAGGGGGCACGTTGCCGTTTGCCATCGGACGATACGGTCATCGTCACCGGACGACGAATCCATTTTACCCTTCAACCAACGGTACGAACAAAAATCCCGGAAAAATCTTGGTGGCATATTGATCCCGACTTTTCCGTTCAATCAGCCGGAGGTCATCGGCCTGGGTGGGAATGACCATGCGCCCGCCGACCGCCAGTTGGTCAAGCAGCGGCCGCGGGATTTCACGGGCCGCGGCCGCTACCTGAATTCTATCAAACGGCGCAAACTCGGGTAAACCAAGACTCCCGTCCCCGCGACGCATCGTGACATTGGCGAATCGGTACTTGGCGACGTTCTGCCGGCCAAACGCGTAAAGTTCCGGCACTCGCTCCAGCGCGTAAACATGGCCGCGGAGGCCAACGATGTGGGCGAGGAGCGCGGTGGTCCAGCCCGAACCCGACCCCACGTC
>CAYJVS010000106.1:0-3920 GCA_964373635.1 uncultured Gammaproteobacteria bacterium | reverse complement strand
CGTGACCGCGGCAAGAGCGGGTAAATTGTGCCCAATCGCGCGTTCTTGGATGCGTTGACAACCGTCAGCCGCAACCGTATAATCCTCGTAGTATCGTGGTTTACCAATATGCTGGTGGAATCCAGCCGCCACCGTCAGCGGGAATTAGCCCTTAGGCATGAGGAATTTTCGTGGTATGCCCCGTGGGACAACTTTGACTCACCCTATGGTAGCGATGAGGTTCCTTGGATTACCGGCCGATGTCATCCTTGGGGAAGGGCCTCCCGTCGGGCGCCAGACGTTGCTTGGCAGCGAAACGGCGGCAGGATAATTATTTGTTGATTCCATAACTATCAAAGTTGTCCCACGGGGTATGCCCATCAAAACGTCGTCCATTCGCGATTTACGCTTGAGCCGCAAGCGCGCGGCGGCAAACCGCCGGGTGCGCGAGCACCTCCAGTATTTGATCCATCGCTACCGGAAACTGCTGGTCAAACGCGACGTCACGGCCGCTCCAGCGGCGGCGGCGGCGGTAATTAAGGCCTTGGACCGCGCGGTCAGAGCCGGCGTGGTGAAAGCTGGCACCGCCGCCCGCCGCACGTCCCGTTTCCAGCGCCAGCTCAACCGGTTGCTGCGTCCCGCCAAATAGGGTGCCAGAGTTCCCCTAACGGTCGGCGGGGCCGGCGACCATCAGCGTCAAAAGGATCTGCGGATCGGAGCCGCTTTTCATCCGGCGGTCAATCGCCGCCAGCTGCCGGTAGCGCGCCGTCAGTTCCGCCAAGGTGAAATTGCCGACTTGCCCCAAGGTTTTTTGGGCCACAAACGGGTGGAGCTGGAGCGCGGAGGCCAATTCCCAGGAGCTGGGCCGGCGGCCGTTCGTCTCGATCCAGCTTTTGGCCGCCAGGAGGTTGCGCCAGTGCCAGGTGATTTTGCTCAAGAGTTCCAAGGCATTGACCCCGGCGCGGCGATTTTCCTCAAGCAGTCGGAGGGCGTCGGCGGTGCGGCGCTGCCCCAACGCGTCGGTGAAGGCGAAGACGTTTTCCTCGGCTTGGTCAGAAACCAGCGTTTGGACGTCGGCCCTGGTTGCCGCGCGGCCGTGGCAGTAGGCGGAAAGTTTTTGCAGCTCGCGGTCGGCGCGCCAGAGGTCGTCGCCCACCAGTTCGCTGAACCGCGTCAGCGCCTCGGCCGTCAGATTCAGCTCAAGACGTTGTGCGTGTTGGCGGTACCACCGCTCCAGGTCGCGGCCTGAAAGCAGCGGAAACGTTTCCGCGTAGGGACTGGACCGCAAGCGGTGGAGCAACGGCCCGGGTTTACGACTCCCGCCGGGCAGCTCCCCTTCCCAAAAGACGGTCACCGTCGCTTCCGCCGCCGGGCGTTGTAGGATTTCTTCAAGCTTTTTTTCCGCCGCCGCGGGCGGTTTGCCGCAAAAGAACCGTTCTACCACCACCATGCGCTTGGACGCGAGAAACGGCGCCGCCAGCACATCGCGTTCAAATTCCTCCACCTTGAGGCGCGTGCCGTCCAGGATGCTGGTGTTGTAGCCGGCTTTGTCCACCTCGCGCCGGAAGCGCTCCTTAATCTGGCGGAGCTTGTGGCGGCTGCGGAAGGTGTCCGGGCCCGAGAGGAAGATGAGCATGAAAATTTCTCATGCCTAATTTTAATCCTAAACCATTTTTGACTTCATGGAAGGCCCGCGGTAGTATTGTACTCCGTTGGCGTGTTGTTTGAAAATATGTGAGAACGCGGGTTCTCTTGAAGATTGATGACGCTGATCTGCGCGCGGATTTCCAAGTAGCCGTTGTAAAGGAGAGGATACCATGTCCGTTTTTCGTGATGCTGACCGCCGGTCGAGGCGGGAGCGGACTGACGTCCGCGTCCTGGCGCTGTTGGTCGTGGTCGCGGTTGCCCTCATCGCGGTTCTTCTAATCGTCTCGGCACTCTTGAGCACCGGGCTATCGCCGCGGTAGTTCCTTGAAAATCCATCGCCATTAACGAGGAGGTCAACCATTACCGTCTGGAACCACGTTCAGCACCTGGCCGCTAAGGGTTACCCGCGGGTGAGCAAGTACCGCGCAAATGGATTGCGCGTCACGGCGATCCCGTCCGATCTGCTGGCGGCATGCAATAACCACCCGGAGCTGGTGCTTGAAGCCCCTCCACTGACCCCTCGGCAGCTTGCGGTGCTGCGCGCGGTGGTTCAGTTGCAGGACGAGCAGGGTCGTTTTCCGCGCGTAAAGTCGCTCGTTGACGTCTTGGGTATCGGTCCCAGCACGGTCTATCAGCACCTCGCGCGTCTTGCAGGCCGGGGGTGTCTAGGCCGGTCGTCGGACGGTCAGTCCTGGGTGATCCGCTACCTCCCTCCGCCGCTTCCCACGGTTGCTCTGCCGCCACAGCCCGCGTCTCGGTCATTCACCCGCGGGAAAGTGGATGACCGCCGTTGACAGGGTGCAAAAACGGAGTACGATGACGGAAAGTCGGTCGTTCTGTACTTCGCGGCATTCCTGAACTCTTGGTGGAGGTTTTGGCATGGCGACTGTTTTCCGCGAGTATCACCGCCCGTCGCGGCTTCGTTCTTTTTTGGCGCCAGGATCGTGGATGGTCACCCTCACCGCGGTGCTGCTGCTCCTGGTGGCGTGGGGCGTCCGTTCGTGCGAGTCTTCGTAATTCGCCGTCGCGTGCTCTTTATTTCCATGTTCCCGTTTGCTTGGCACCTTTGACCCATGGGTGCCTTTTTCTTTATACCATATGCAAAACTTGTCATCGATGCTTCCGCGGGGTAAGATGATGTTGCTTAGGGCAGCGGCCGGACGTTCCTCCGCCCTTGAGCAATTCGTCGTTCTTTGGAGAGGTTACCGCATGAGTCAGACCCGAACCGTCCAGTTGGGAGATCTTCCGACAGCCATGCAGGAGTATCTCCGCGAGCTCAACACCAAGCCGGAGGTTGTGCAGGTTTGTGAGGGAGGAAAACTGGTGGCCGCGATCGAGACCGGTCGGTACTTTGCTTCACTGAAGACTTATGATGCTCTTTCCCACCAGAAGTGTGAGTTGGAATCTGTTTGGGTGGAGGATGATGAAGAAGATGAAGAAGAGGAGGAGGAGGAGCCGTTGCACGACCAGTAACCTGTCCGTGCTGGTCACACCAGCAGACCGTGACTGGTGAATGTACACGGGGCGCCCCATTGGAGTGCCCCTTCTTTGTTTACCCGCTTTTTGCCCTACAAGCTATCGGTGTAAGCCCGTGATGATAAAGTGCCCTGGCTATTTCCATGCTCGAGCATGGAAATAGCCAGGGCTACGGGTAATTCACTTTTGACTTTGCGCCCTGTATATGCCCCCACCTTGCTTGCTGGCGTACTCCTGATTTCTGATCCAATCTCCACCGGCCGGAGCGTGCCCTCGGCTCGCATTCATGGTGATGGGTATCTCGGGTCGGGTCCTCGGCGAAACTGGCTGGCGTAACGAGCAGGCCAAATTTCGCAGCGAAACATCGCACCGGCGACGATGTTTATGTGGAAGATAAGCGGAGGAGCAGTCGCGATGTTGCAGCCGAAATTTGTGGCGCCAATACGACATCCGATGTCGTACACTCCGGTGATTCGGAAAATTTTCAATGGTTGGAAAAATCCGCAGAAATTTCCAACACATCGTCCGCATGGCGTCGGACGCGGCGGGAAGCAGCAAGGTGAGGGAATCTCGCGGCGTGTTGAAATTGCCTCGGACGATGAGCGGGAGTCCGGCCCGCGCCGCCTGGCGCACGCGGCCAGCTCGCTCGGAGGCGCAGAGCGGTTGCGTCGTCGTTCAACGGTGCTTTTGCGACCCGAGGGTGCCGGTGGTACCAGGCGGCCAGCAACGGTCAAACTTCCGCGTCCAACCGAGGCTCGCTAAATCCCTCGGCAGCAGCTCCACCGCGTGCTGCACTTGAGGGGCTGTTCATTAACAAT
>CAYJVS010000105.1:0-3997 GCA_964373635.1 uncultured Gammaproteobacteria bacterium | reverse complement strand
CTACCTTGATTGCCGAGGTTGCTGGGGAACTTCACGCGTCCATTGTCTAACGGGGTAAACTCCAGCAGGAAGCCCGATCCTGGACTCGGCCAGGATCTCGCTCATTGATTGGCCTGGATTCCGGCTCCGGGGCCGGAATGACACCAAACGCGTACGTCCTAATATTTCCAACATAAAGTTGCTATTTAGGAGTTACGGGGTTTGATCGATTTTCTACTATTTATCCACAGAAATCCAACCTTTTCCCCACTTTTATCCACTTTACCCCACTACTATGTAATTTTATACCACTACAATCCCACTGTCAAACCACGAAAAAATCAATGCAACGGCTATTTTTAGACAAAAAAACAGCCTTGGCGGTCAAGGCTGTGGAAAACGTCCCAACAACGACCTATCCGCTCACTTGGTCATACCGTAATAATTGTTGGCGGATTGGGAAATGTTCGGAGCTTTCGCGTACGCCGGGGTCGCAAAAAAACGTGGACGAACTCCATGTATCCGCGACGGAAGTGACGTGAGCCAGTTCAGGGTAAACTCGGCGTCGGCAGAGATCCCAATGACGGGAACGCGGAGGGCGAACGCGAGGGCGTTGGCCACCACCACCCCCAAGCGTTGTTGCGTGAAGGACGCGGGTACGATCATGGTGGGTGAATCCCGGAGTCCGGTACGACCGATCACCGCGACAATGCCGGCGAATTTGCGCCAGCGCCGCGGACACTCTGCCATGAGCGTCAACAAGGTGCGTCCGGCACCGCCGTCACGCGGCAGTCGGCGGTAATGGTACATCCGCACGCGACCGGATTGCACCGCCGCCACACCCACCGTGCGCGCTTCTGCCGTGTGCACCACCAGGTACGTCGCGGCCGGCCGTAACCGACGGCGTTGGACAGGCGGCATATTCCCCTACTCGCGGGTGCCATGGTGGAGATGGTCAACCACCACGATTTTTTTGTTCTCCAATACCGTGTAGAGAAACTTGTCGGTGATATTGTAGCGGTAACGAAACTCCGCCCGGGTCATCACGGTGTAGTTAATCGGGTGATCAATCTCGCGTTCAAATTGCTGCATCAACAGGGCCAGACGCTTCCGGTTGACCGTCCCGACCAGCAACAGGTCCGTGCTGAAACCCTCCAGGCCGACAAACATCCCCGTCAAGGCCAGGTACCGCACGTTGGCGATCCGCCGAATGCGATCAATCAACTTCTGCTCCAAGAGCAGCCGCGCCTTGACCAAGAGCGCTTTGAGCTCCGGGTAGAGCAGAAAGCCCGGGTTCGCGAGGTAAAACTTTTTGAGCTGACGCCGCGTCCGCGAGGGACGGCCGCCGGGCCCGGCGCCGTTGCCGGGCAAGGGAGTGGCGCCCAGCATCGGGACGATGATGCCGATCTGAGCCAAGTTGGCAACCTCGCGCCGCACCGAGTTGAGCTGAACGTGAATAGCCCGCGCCAGTTCGCGCAGGTAGTAGGGCTGGTCGGGGTGGGTTAAAAACCGCTGCAAGAGCCGGACCCGCGTGGTTGAACCAAAAAGTTGTTCAAGCATAACCGCGACGTTCGTTGTACCCGGGACGTCAGGTTTAGTATACTGTACCTGTCCGCCGCTGACAATCGCGGCGGGGAAATATTTGGGGTTGAACGCTCATGGAACGATACCTGGCAAAAATCTCCACCCTGCTGGTTGAACCCCTGGGCGGCAAGCCGGGCGTGGGGAAAGTCTTTGTCGCCAAACCCAGCGCCGACAAAGAGGTGACGACCGGCAAACTCTTTGGATTTGTCCACGTCGGACCGCCGAGTGTCGCGGCCTCGAGTTTTATCAACCAACTGGTGGAGGAAATTCGCGGCCGCCTCTACGCCCCGTCGGACCAGCGCGAGGGGGAGGGTGAAACGCCCACTGCGGTCACCGGCCTCGAAGAACAATTTACCGCCGTCCTCCAGCATGCCAATCACGCCGTCGCCGAACTGCTCGCGACCGGCGGCGTCAGCATTGACCTGGATTCCAGCACCATGCTGGTGGGCAACATCCGCCAACAGCACGTCACGTTCGCCACGGTTGGCGCGGTTACCGGCTATCTTTTTCATTACCGGCCGCATCAACCCTACCGCGTGGTCACCGTGGTTGAAGGCGTCCGCGAGTCCGGCTCCAACCCGCTGCGGCTCTTTACCCAAACCTTGACTGGCAATGTCGGGCCGCTGGACTGCCTGTTCTTTTGCAGCAACAGTCTTTTGGACTACCTGTCGCTTCATACCATCAAAGCGGCGGTGACGGACCCGGCGGGCGGGGATGCCCCGCGCCAGCTCAAGCTGGCCATGGCCCAAGCCAACCCGCGGATTTCCGCCGAGGCCATCATCATCAATCTGGTGCTGCAGCGGCCGCCGCCGATCGCCGCTCCCACGCTCAAGGGATTTGACTATGCCAAAGCGGCCGCCAAAGACTCGATGCGGGTGCTGCAACACGCCGAACGTAAGACCAGCCGGCTGCTTTCCCCGCGTTTGCTCCCCGACGGAAAAAAACTCCTGGGGTTTTTGCCGGCATTAGGCCGCCGCTACTTGGCGTGGATCATGCGCCTCGCGCCGCGGGAACGGCTTCACGACCGCGGATCCGCGCCAGCGGCCGCGCCCCCGTCGCTCCCCCGGCCGCTGCCG
Organism: uncultured Gammaproteobacteria bacterium; assembly: GCA_964373635.1. Lineage (GTDB taxonomy): Bacteria > Patescibacteriota > Patescibacteriia > Buchananbacterales > GWA2-38-13 > VMFR01. Next base: position 1,358 of record CAYJVS010000105.1, on the reverse strand, counting down.
GCGCGGCCGGTCAAACCGCGGCGCTGGCGCCAGCGGATTGCCAGCGTGGCCGTTACCCTGGGCAAAAATCCGTGGCTTTCAACACCCGCCCGAGTGATCACCCGCCTGGCATCAGCGGCACAAAAACGCTTGCGCCAAATCCCGCTCAAGCAACGGCTGGTTGTCGTCGGCAGCCTGGCGCTCGTCACGCTGCTGGGCGCAAATATCATCAGCCTGGCTGGCCAGCGCGGACAATTGGCGCGGGAAAAGGCGTTCGCCACGGTGCTGGCGCAGATGGAACGGCTGCGCGACGCCGCCGCGGCCGCGTTGATCTACCAAGACGAGGACGGCGCGCGTAACCGCCTGAATGAAGCGTTGCAGCTCTTACGGCAGCTGCCGGAAAGCTACGCCAACCACCCCACGGTCGTCCGCCACCGCCGCGAACTCAACGCGGACATCGTGGCGCTGCGCCGCGAAATCGTCATTGCCGATCCGATCCGGCTCGGGAATTTCGCCAACTTCGACCAGCGCGCCAAAACCGCGCCGGTGCTCATCCGCCTCCAGAACCGCCTCTTTACCCAAGACGTCCGAACCAAACTGCTGTATAAACTCGACGTCAGCAGCAGAACCATGGCCGCCATTCAGCCCGCGAACCTGCCGGCCGGCGGTTTCGTTGACGGTGAACTGATTGCCGGCGGCGCGGTGCTGCTAGACAGCGAGGGCAGGCTGCTGCGCCTGGATGCGAGTGAAACGTTGTTACCGCTGACCGTGAACCTCCCCGGCACCCCGATTCACGGCATCGGCGTTTACCGCGAACGGCTCTATTTGCTGAATGCCGCAAGCGGCACAATCTTTCGCGCCGATCCCACCACGGGCGGCTTTAGTACGCCGCGCGGCTGGCTGCAAGACCCGTCCATAGATCTCCGGTTGGCGACGGACATGACCCTGGATGGAGACCTGTTTGTTCTTACCTCCGCGGGTGGGGTATCGCGCTTCCGCCAAGGCCGTCCCGTGAGCTTTGCCCTCCGCGGCGTGGATCCGCCGCTCGCGGGACCAACGAAAATCAAAACGGCCGACGGCTCACCGTACCTGTACCTGCTGGATCCGCCCACCAAACGGGTGGTGCTGGTCAACAAAAACGGCAAGCTGGTCCAGCAGTACCGTTCGGGGCAGTTTGACGAACTCCGCGACCTGGTGGTGGATGAGCCGAACAAAACCATGTACCTGCTCAACGGCACCACGATCTACGGCGTGCCGATGGAACATTTGCCGTAGTGCCAAGTACACGGTGCACGGTGCTAAGCCATAGGGACCTCTGCAAAAGTCGCTTTCGTGGCGAGAATTCCAAATTTCGAAGCGAAAAATCGCAAATGCGACGA